>JANOOV010000069.1:0-4236 GCA_031421535.1 Gammaproteobacteria bacterium | reverse complement strand
AACGCATTAAGTGCCGAGACTTGGCCCCACAACGCGCCGTAGCTGATGCGCCGTTGCTGGTGGATGATCGCTTCGTTTTCGGGCGACCGCTCCACACTCGCGCGCAATAAATCGACCAGAGTCATGGCTTTCATTTATTTGTATTCGAGCTTGGTGCTCGCGCACTCCACGTAAAGTCTTAACATCCTGGCTAACGGTCCGTACATTTGAATCAATGACCAGTCTAAATGAAAGTGTGGGTCCTCATAATCGTCGGCCAAGTAGCTTTTAGTTTTGATCACCTCCGATCTACCACGGTTGCTGACATCACCCAAGTGCTCCGTCTCCAGTAATGCGGTAACCGTGCGAAGCTTCACATTGTCGAAGTTATAGCAGTTTGCTGGTACGCCATGACGACGAAGTTTTGAGCTAGACAATTTACGTTCTACCTCATCAACAACCTTCACGTACATGCCTTTAGCTGGGGAACCAGCCATAGGTTTTTCGTAACACACCAACGTATAAAGCAGGCGCCATAGATCAAACAAAATCATTGCTGGTGGTGGAAACATAATGTCTTGGTCGTTACTGGAAAGCTGTCGAATGTAATGAAACGCAAGATGAAAGTTATGAATAGCAGCAGCAGCGTGGTCATATATTTGTTCTAGCTGTTCTAGCTGTTTTAGCAGCGGCTCTAAGATGCTTGGAAGAAAGATGTACTGAATTTTGCGCACGTCCGGCATCTTATCCGGCATCTTATTTCGCACCGACCAATACAAATCACTTCGGCCCGCAAGCCAGTGAGTAAAGATCAAGCTCTGGACACTGAGGGAACTCATCGATGTGTGTTTCATGCGCAAAGGCTCAGGCTGCTCTCCTCTTCCCGCCTTCGTCATGTGTATCCAAAAACTATAACAAATCAATTTCTGTCCAGCCATTGAGCGCTGCAAGAATGTCGGCTCAGCAGCAATCTTTTCCAGATTTCCCACCCGCGCACCCTGAAGCATCGTTTCGATGCGTCTGGTTTCTGGAGGTGTAAACTCTTTGTTTATAGTTTTTAGTTTATCTTTCCCGATCAACTCCTTGATCCGTTCCCATTCGATATCCAGCGGATCAGTAGAGTCTGTGTTTTGTTTCTGCGAATCTACTTCGTCCTCTTTTTTAAACAAGTTCCTTACATCTCGCTTGAGCCAACGACTCTCAAACCTACTGTAACCGCCTGCATTCATCGCAGTAATGTTCATGTCTGCACGGTTTTGCACTTCAGCGATCCAGCCTTCGGACTCTTTAAAAATCTCTGCTAAATCGCTGTAGTCATCTAACACTGCTGTATCGGCTAAAAGGAGGGATAGCGAAAAAAAATATTCCGAGAACATTCCCCATAGTGAAAGTATTTTCATGTATGCAAGAGCAGCATGACTGTAGAGTCCGTAGTCAGCCAATAATTTGGCCGCATGGGCCATCATGCCTAGGGTTAATGCAACATCCACGTGGTCGCTATTGATGCTGGCGCCGTCTCTAATAACACACTCATTAATCTCATCACTCAAATTGAAGCCGTTGTTTTTCATGTCATTGAATTTAGAGACCAAGGTATCAAAAGTCTTAACCTCGCATAGTCTTTGAAGCTTGCAATGAATTTTATCAATCAAATCCCGAACCGGTTTTTCCAGTTCTTCGCCTATTTCAGATTTGGTGCCACTACTCGCAATTGGAATTTTCTCCGAAATATCTCGCATCATTCCAACAAACAAACTTTCCCCAAGACTCAAATAAGCATACGCACCTTGATGAATACTCCTTTCGGTCTGTTCGGTAGTGATTCGACTACCTTGGATGGCCATCACATAGCTGTTTGCAGCGCTACCATAAAGACCATAATAGAAAGCGAGATGCCCCGCTTTGTAATGGTTTACAGCATCATCAGATTCGCTGACGTTAAATGGATATTCGAATGTGGGTGGAAACTTGTTTCGTAGCAGCACTGGGCTGCGCTTGAGTTGGAGAAACCAATAAGCCCAAAATGGCTGCCTCATTACATCCCATTTTGAATCCCCGGTGCTTAACGCCTCGCGCATATGTATGTCAGTGCTATATCGCAATTCACGAACGACCTTTCGCGCGTGTAGGTATACGCTGGCGGCACGGCTGTAACGCAGCCGTCGTTCATAGGTTTCTCCTAAACGCAGAAGTGCTTCTACGTAGATATGTGCAAAACGCGGACGCTGATCTGGTGGGTATCTGTCAATCACATCCACCGCTTTTTGGTAGTAGGTTAATGCTTGCCCATCAGACTGCTCTTGAGCGAACAAGTCGCCGAGAATCACACACAAGCCAGCTATTCCTACAACACATTCGCTACTAACGCTTTTGTGCTCGTTTTCCAAATTACGCAATTGGTCCTGATAATGGGCTTTGACCGATGAGGAAGAGTCCAGAGTGAAATTAAACGCTGCGGATTCAATATCGCTGACACGCGAGATGTACCGCATTTCATCTTCAAAATCGCTATTGAACCGATAGCGGTAGTGGCTATTACGAATGCGGCGAATTTGCGGACGAAGTACCCTGGATAGTAGCGAGTCGATCATCGTATTTAATTCGGTTGCCCGATAGACATTCAGGGTTTCTGCCATGCGTTCCAAGTGGTAGCGGCTAAACGGTTGTCGATGATATTTGAGGATGTATTGAAGCGCCGTCAGGGTCGATACAATCAGCTTGTCACTACTGCGCGCGAGTTGACGACCCAGCGCATGGTAAAGCTGCGTATATAAATTTGATGCCAAGATAATCCGTTGCTGATCGATTACTCCGAACTGCAACGCCATTTTGGTTTTCTTCGCCCATGGCCCGACGATATATCCAACTTGTTCACTTTGACGCCAGTCCACATCCTGCAAGGGCTTCGTAAAATGCTCAAAGAGCGACACCAAACGTTTTGGATTACCCCAAGAATGAAGCGTGAGGAATTGAATAAAATGGCGAAGACCAAGCACAATGCGCCGTGCTTCTGGCCCTCCCATTCCTGGCACGAGAGATAAATAGTGGTAGTACGTACGCAAGCAGAATGGTGAATACATCAGTTTTCGAGGTAAATCCTTCTTCCAGTATTGGTCATCAGTGCGAGATCGACTGGCATGTATCAGCCACAAATATATAGCTACGTCCTCATCCATCAACTTTCGACAGACAAACGCTTCGATCGTGCCGTGCAGGCGGTGTGAATTGTGGTTCGAATGATCGGAGAGCAGACTTGGCACTTCGAAGGTACGGTTAAAAAGAGTCTCATAAAGGGAACTTGGACTGCCGCGTTCCCCTTGGTAACTATCGAGCATTTCGCGACCGGCAATAAAAAAGAAGCGCGCCTTGCCATGCGTAATGAAGCTCTTTAATGCACTGAGTAACTGATCTACATTATTCTTGCGTTGATATGCGTCGCGCTCAACCGATTGAGTTTCTGATGAGTCGGATCTCTCTTCGGCGGTGTCCGACGCTATTTTGTCCAGCTCATCAAATACGAAAATAACATTCGGTCTTACAAATAAAAGAAAGGTGCTGCGGCAATCTTCGAGAATATTCAATAACTCCATCTCAATCTGACGAGCGTCAATCGGTGGCATGTTCTTCTTGCGTGAATATGAGACCCCGCTCTTGTTGATGCCGCTCGTGTATTCATTTGAGAATGTCATCCGATCATGTAACTGTTTCATGCGGAGGAGTATGCGGTCATACGTTGGAAGGTGCCGCGTCCAGATATAGCGAATGACAACAAACGTAACTACCCAGACCAACCACTGAGGCGTCCAGAAAATCAGGCGGGAAGTAGGAATAGCTGTTGCGAGTGAGTCATCTTCTAACAAGAATAGAAATGACTTGACGAGCCCAGATTCCCACAGAAAATCCACGAGCAATACCAACGGAACAGCTACTCCCAAGAATACTCCCCACCGAGCAATAAATGTTTCAATGGGTTGCCGTCGCAGCTTTTGGTAGAACAATGATGCAGTGTTTAGTAAAACCTCTCTTGAGCCTAAAGGCTTTTCGTGCCCTAAGTTGACGCGGACATCAATAAGCGGGGAGAACCCTCGAATTAGATGGCTATTTCGAAACAATCCCCACACTTGCGCCATTGATTGACGTATAAGCTTGAGCGCGCTTTTTCTAGAATCGATTGTCTCATGCACATAGGCACCGGGCTTGTCCACGCTGCTTTTAGTTAGCGATTTCTTGCCAAGAAGTTTTTCAATTTTCGGTCGG
>JANOOV010000068.1:0-2555 GCA_031421535.1 Gammaproteobacteria bacterium | reverse complement strand
GTTCGGCGATATCAAAAAATCCTGGTTGCTGCGCTTTCTTCATCCTTCATCGCTCGTCGCTCGTTCGTGGGTGCACTTGGTTATTAACGTTTCACCTCTTCTTTGCGCTGAACATCTTGGAAAATATTTCGGGCAATTATTAGAGGTGCCCTAATGTCAACCCGCCATCAGTGCTTCAATTTCAGCAACGCTCTTGGGCGCCGCCGCGCTGAGCACCTCATGGCCGGTCGGTGTCACCAGCACATCGTCTTCGATGCGCACGCCGATATTCCACCATTTCTTTGCGATGCCCTTGCTGCCGGCGGCGATGTAAAGCCCAGGCTCCACGGTGAGCACCATGCCGGGTTCCAGTGCGCGCCACGTGTCGCCGAATTTGTATTCGCCCACGTCATGTACGTCCAGACCTAACCAGTGCCCGGTGCGGTGCATGTAAAAACGTCGATAGGTTTGGTCCTTGATGAGCTGTGCAGGCTTGCCTTTCAGCAGTCCGAGTTTTACCAGACCGTGGGTGAGCACGTTCACCGCCGTCTCGTGCGGCGCGCTCCACAGGTTGCCGGGCTTTACCTTTTCAAGCGCCGCATATTGCGCGGCCAGCACCAGTTCGTAAATGGCTTTTTGTTCCGGGGAAAAACGCCCGTTAACGGGAAAGGTGCGGGTGATGTCGGACGCATAGCATTGGTATTCCGCCGCCGCGTCGATCAACAATAAGTCGCCGTCGTTCAGCGGCATGTTGTTTTCGGTGTAGTGCAGAATGCAACTGTTGGCGCCGCCGCCGACGATGGAATTGTAAGCGGGCACGCCGCCGTGTTGACGAAACGTATGCAGCAATTCGGCTTCGACTTGATACTCGAACCAGCCGGGGCGGCAGGCGCGCATCGCCTGCATGTGTGCCAGCGCCGAGATGTTGGCCGCGCGCCGCATCGTCGCTATTTCGGCTTTGCTTTTGAACAAGCGCATGTCGTGCAGCACGTGATCGAGCGTGACAAATTCGCCCGGGGCTTTCACCCCGGCGCGGCCTTGCCCACGCAAGTGCTTGACCCAACCGACGACCTGCTGATCGAATTCCGCAGTGTGGCCCAAGGTGTAAAACACGCGCCCGCAATGTTGCATCAGGCCGGGCAACACCGTGTCGATATCCTTGATTGGAAAAGCTTCGTCCGCGCCGTATCGATCACACGCGCCCGACAGGCCCGCGCGTCGCCCGTGCCAGATCTCGGCATGCGGGTCGTTCTCGCGGCAGAACAACACGTACTGACCTTCCTTGCGTCCGGGAATCATCACTGCCACCGCTTCGGGTTCGGGAAATCCGGTAAGGTAGTGGAAGTCGCTGTCAGGGCGATAGGGATACTCCGAGTCGCGGTTGCGCACCCGCACTGGCGCGGTGGGGAGGATGGCGATGGCGCCACGCCCCATCGTCTGCATCAGACGTTTGCGGCGCGCGGCAAATTCTTTTTGATCCATGGTGGAGTGATCCTGTTTCAGGTCAATGCAACAGCGCGCGATCACTTTTTGATGGTTTGGGTGTGGCATGCAACTCTTCATACACCAGCCGGATTCCGGCGCGCAGAAACTCCACCAGTTCGGCGTAGTCGGCTTCATTCTCGTTGCTATCGTCCACTTGAAAACGTGCCGCCTTGGCAATTTCCATGATGTCGCCCATCACTTCACCGGCATCGCCGGGCAATGTTTCGGGATGCGCCACCTGCGCTAGGCGCAGCCCTTCCAGAAAGCCTTGGCACCACTGGCTCACCGCCAACGTGCGCGTTTGCAGCGCGTGTTCGTCGTCGGGTAACAGCAATGTAAAACTGTAGTCGGCATCGTTCAACTGATGCACGGCGGACTCCGCCAATCGCTCCAGCAATGCGCGGGTTTCAGCCACGGATGCGTTTTCCGAATCGGTGGCGATCAGCGTATGCAGCAACCACGTCTGCGCATCAAACGGCTGCGGCGCGCACAACAATCCGCACAAGCTGCCGTGGCTTTCACTGGCATTGATGCCGGTCTCGGCACGGCTCAACGCCTGATCGACAGCTTCAAAATCCAATTCGGTGGTCATGCGGCGGGCCTGGGAATGAACAGCGCATAGTGTAGCAAACGCCACCCGCGTGCGCCGTGTGTTGAGCGACGTGCTCGACCTGCGCAGGGCAATGTCAGTCAACCTGACCAACCTGCCTTGCGTGATAGCCTATACCCAAGGCGCCCACTTGCGAGACCACCCAATATGAAATTCTACACCTTCGAAATCGTCATCGAAAAAGAGCAGGATGATGTCGGGTATTTCGCGTACAGCCCCAACGTCCCCGGCTGCCTCAGCAATGGTCTTACCATTGAGGAAGCAAAGCGCAACATTCGAATTGCCGTTGAACAACATCTTGAGGGCCCCTCTAAAAATCAATTTTTATTACGCCAACTCCTCCGTTTTTCGATTCTTCGCCGAAATCGTTCAGTCGATTCTTTCATTCGTTCGAATGGGCCGATTTCAAGACCCTGATCCGAGCGATTACTGCCACTCTTCGTAGCATGTTCTCAACTGCGGACGCACCGATCCTGTTATC
>JANOOV010000067.1:0-11751 GCA_031421535.1 Gammaproteobacteria bacterium | reverse complement strand
GTTCGGCGATATCAAAAAATCCTGGTTGCTGCGCTTTCTTCATCCTTCATCGCTCGTCGCTCGTTCGTGGGTGCACTTGGTTATTAACGTTTCACCTCTTCTTTGCGCTGAACATCTTGGAAAATATTTCGGGCAATTATTTAGAGGTGCCCATGAGTCGAGCTAAGAGAGTCGACCCCAACACTGAACCGTAACGGCTGCGTAGTAGCGCAGCCCGACGTAATGAGCGCGTTGACCGACCTTGAGCTCGCGGTAATGACGAGCAACGGCGCTATGATTGTTGGATGAACTAGATCAGGGGGAGGGGGCGGCAAGTCGCAGAGTTGAACTCCACTACAAACGACGAAGAGCACGGGCGGCTACAAGTGCGACAAATACTCAGGTGCGAAATCGTCGACCTGAATCACAGCACGGCGCGCGGCATGCGCAGCACGTAATATGTCGACTTGCGACCCGGTTATGACGCCTGCTTTCAGCGCGTGCTGAATTTGTTGCTCAATGTCATAGCCTTGTACGTGTCCTTTCTTGATGGCGTCACTGAGGGCTTTCTCCACCGGCTCGGCAGCGATGACTTTGCGCAACGCCGCTTCGATGCGCCCCATGGTCTCATTCTCATCATTGGGGACATACACCCCGGCGGTCAAACGATCACGTGTGGTGGAAGGTTCCAGCAGTAAACGTGCGAGGATGTGTCCCTGCCGGTCAGAAGGAACTGCAAAGCTTCGGCCCCAAGGAAAGATGCTCCATTTCAGCAGCCGGGCGATCAACTGGCTTGGAAAATTACGCAAGAAATCCTGCAATGCATCTTGCGCGCGATACAGCAAATCATCGCAGACCCAGCGCACCAGCGGCGCGTCATCGGCAGGCCGACTGTCGTCTTCAAAGCGTTTTAACACGGTACTGGCCAAGTACAGGCAGCTGAGCACATCGCCCAAGCGGGCGGACAAACGTTCTTTGCGCTTCAACGCGCCGCCCAATAACAGCATCGCAACATCGGCAGTAAACGCGAGTGCCGAACTCAAGCGCGTGAGTTGCTGGTAGTAGCGCTGGGTGATGCCCGCCACCGGTGCACTGGCGAAGCGTGCGCCGGTCAGTCCGAGCCACAAAGTGCGTGCCGCGTTGCTGAGCGTGAACCCAAGATGTGCAAAAAATGCCTGATCAAAGCTGCGTAGCCCGCGTGCGCAGTCGCTGTCGGCCGCAGCCTGCATTTCTTTGTACACGTGCGGATGACAACGTATGGCGCCTTGGCCAAAGATGATCAGCGAGCGGGTGAGGATGTTCGCGCCTTCCACGGTGATACTGATCGGGATCGATTGGTAAATGCGCGCCAGCAGATTGCGCGGCCCCATGCAGATGCCGCTGCCGCCTTGCACGTCCATCGCGTCGTTGATGGACTGACGTAATCTTTCAGTGAGGTGATATTTCGCAATTGCCGACACCACCGAGGGACGCTCCCCGGTGTCTACCGCACCGGCCGTCATCACACGCGCGGCATCCATTAAGTAGGCGTTGCCCGCGATGCGCGCGAGCGCTTCTTCCACGCCTTCAAACGCGCCGATGGGCACTTTGAATTGTTTGCGAATACGCGCGTAGGCGCCGGTCGCGCGTGCAGCGAGTTTGCCGCCGCCGGTGCTGAGCGCGGGCAGCGAAATCGAACGACCTGCCGCCAGACATTCCATCAACATGCGCCAGCCTTGCCCGACATACGGCTGGCCGCCGATCACCCAGTCCAGCGGAATGAACACATCTTTGCCCCAGTTGGGTCCGTTCTGAAACGCCATGTTGAGCGGAAAGTGGCGGCGCCCGATGTTGACACCGGGATGGTGGGTGGGAATCAACGCCAGTGTGATGCCCAGCTCGGGCTTGTCGCCCAGCAGATGGTCGGGGTCGTGCAATTTAAAGGCAAGACCGAGCACCGTGGCGACCGGCCCGAGCGTGATGTAGCGTTTTTCCCAGGTCAGACGAATGCCGAGCACATCTTTTTGGCCTTGGTGTTCGCTGCGGCAAACAATGCCGGTATCGGGAATCGAGCTGGCGTCGGAACCGGCTTCCGGGCCGGTGAGCGCAAAGCAGGGCACGTCTTCACCGCGCGCGAGGCGCGGCAGGTAATGGTTCTTCTGCGCGTCGGTGCCATAGCGTAACAATAATTCTGCGGGCCCCAGCGAGTTAGGCACCATTACGGTGACGGCGGCGGTGATGGAACGGCTCGCGAGTTTCATCACCACGCTGGAATGCGCCAGTGCCGAGAATTCCAGACCACCGAATTGCTTGGGGATGATCATGCCGAAGAAGCGTTGCTCTTTAATGTAGCGCCACACTTCGGGCGGCAGATCGGCGCGTTCGTGGGTGATGTGCCAGTCGTCGAGCAGCGTGCACAGGTGTTCGACCGGGCCGTCGAGGAACGCTTGTTCTTCCGCGCTTAATTTCGGCGCGGGGATCGCCAGCAGCTTGCGCCAGTCTGGTTTGCCGCTGAACAACTCGCCGTCCCACCACACCGTACCGGCTTCGATGGCTTCTTGCTCGGTGCGCGACATCGCGGGCAATGCGCGTTTGAACCACGCGAAAATCGGCCGCGATAACAGTGCGCGGCGCAGCGGCGTGAGATTGAGCACCAGCGCAATCACGACGAAGAGGATCCACGCGACGGTGATGATCAATCCCGGTGTGGTGAACACCGGCAGCAACGCCAAAAACGCGCCGAACGCAGCGGTCCACACGACCAGGCGCGCACGCAGGTAAGCGAGCAGCCAGGTGAGCGCGAGCAGTGCGATGATAAATAAGAGGCAGGTCATAGGCGTTCGGCGAAGGTTATTCTGAAGTATAGATCACGCCCGGCGTGGGCAGGAGCGTTACGTTTTTTTGCCGTTCGGCGGCGGTGCGCCGTGCACGACAATTTTCGGCGACGCGGCGGTTTGCGGAATGTAGCAATAATTGTCGTCGTCGCAGATCACGCCGTCCTGGTCCCACGGCAACTGCCGGTACACGGCCAGATCATCGACGCCGGGGAGCATGGGGTACTTGATAATGTCGAAGTACGGCGAGGTATCGAAGTCGCTCGGCGTGTAAAGCTTGTGATTGCGCGCGTAAAGTTTGATCCTCCCGTCGTCGGCTCGATGCGCCACCGGCAAAATTGGAAAGTGCACGCTGGCAAACGCAGCGGCCAGCATCGACGAACACACGGTGCGGGTTTCTTCGCCCACCCGGTGCTCAAACAGCGACGAGCGCCAACGTCTGGGGATCACGCCGTAGGGCAACAGAAAACGCGCCAGATCGAGCAGTTGCTGGAAGTTATATTCATCACCCAGGTGTCCCGCACAATAGCCGATGACGGCGTTGGCATCGTCGCGTGTCAGCCCGTTGGGGCGGCAAATGCGGATGTGATCGTGAGCGTATTTTTTTAACGGTGTGACCACGGTGCCTTCGCCCAGCAGTGCTTCGATGATGAGTTGATCTTCCGGGTCGCCATGATAATGCGCGGCGACGCGTGCACGGATGGCGGCATCGCGGATGTCATGCAAGCGGCCAAGGTAGAGCGCGCTGTGTGTCCAGGCGCTGGAGGTGATGCCTTTGATCACCCGGCTGACGCGCGAGCGGCCCTCGATCAACAACACATCGCAGGGATGAATTTGTTCTTTGAGGCGCTGGAAATCGCACAACGTGGTGCGCGCCGGTGCGGACTCATACGTGAGCCAGGCGGAAAGATTTTTTGCGATCCAGTGGTACAGACTCATACTATGGCCACCAAAAAATACGTGTGCGTTGGTCAGGTTGGATAACGGCAGGGGCCAATGAGTTCTGAAGAATTTTGTGCATATTTGCGGCAAGCCAATCACTACGTGGTACTGCGCGAGGTAACGTCATGATGACCGGTGTGGTATGGATGGCCATTGCCAGCTATGTGCTGATGTTACTCGCATTTCACTGGTCCGCGCGGCGCGTGTTGCATGTGCCGGTGATGGTGTCCCTGATGCTGTTCGATCTGGGCATGCCGTTTTATCTGTATGCAACACGCGACTGGTACAAGCGCCTCATCGAGCAAGGCGACATCGCGTCGTTCGGCGTGTGGATGCATTTGGGATTGGTGGTGACGTTGTACGGGCTGTATGTATTCCAGATAGGAAGCGCGCGCGGCGTGCTGCGCGGCGACGCCGAAGCGCGCACCGACCATCACGGGCAGGGCAAGGCGATTCTGGTGGTGCGGGGTTTGGTAATTTTGACCGGAGCGATTCTGGCCGAGGCGCCGACGGACAGTCGGTAAAAAATTGCGGGCTCCTATCAAGGAGCCCGCGTTGCAACGTTACTTCTTTTTCTTGCGGCTGTGTTCGACCAAATCGTGGATCATCGGCGTGAGGATGATTTCCATCGCGAAGCCCATCTTGCCGCCGGGCACCACGATGGTGTTGCGGCGCGACATGAAGGAGTCTTTGATCATGTTGAGCAGGAACGGAAAATCCTGTTTCTGCGGATCGCGGAAACGAATCACCACGAAGCTTTCATCTGGCGTGGGGATGTCGCGCGCGATGAACGGGTTGGACGTATCGACCGTCGGCACGCGCTGGAAATTCACATGCGTGCGCGAGAATTGCGGCGCAATGAAATGCACGTAGTCGTGCATGCGGCGCAGGATGGTGTCGGTAACCGCTTCCGCAGAGTAGCCGCGCTGCCCGGTGTCACGGTGGATTTTTTGTATCCACTCCAGGTTGACGATCGGCACCACGCCGACCAGCAAATCCACATGCTGCGCGGCGTTCACAGCGCCGTCGACGGCGCCGCCATGCAGGCCTTCATAAAACAATACGTCGCTGTCTTTCGGCAAATCTTCCCACGGCGTGAAGGTGCCGGGCTCTTGGTTATAGGGCTTGGCTTCTTCCAGGCTGTGCAGGTAATAACGGCGCTTGCCGTCGCCGCTTGCGCCGTATTGCTTGAATAACTCTTCGAGTTTGTCGAAGTGATTGCCTTCGGGACCGAAGTGGCTGAGCACGCGCCCGGCGGCATGCGCTTTCTGAATTTCATCTTTCATCTGCTTGCGGTCGTAGCGATGAAAGCTGTCGCCCTCGATGATCACAGGCTTGATTTTTTCGCGCCAGAAAATATGTTCAAACGCGTTCTTGACCGTGGTGGTGCCAGCGCCGGACGACCCGGTGACGGCGATGACTGGATATTTAACGGACATGGGGCTCCCCTATAAAAAAATAACGATACAGATTTGTTGAGTGCGTGCGTGAGATAAAGCCACGACAAAGGCGGCTTATCTTAGCGGTTTCCGGGGGGTGAAAAAAGTTCTATTTCGGCGGCTACGCTGCTGCTTCCGGCGGGCTGATGTCTTCAGCATGCCCGCATTCTTTCTGCGGACAAACCTTCTGCGTGCCTTTGCGCTTGGTGATCTTGATGGTCAGGATCGGCCAGCCGCAGCCGGGGCAGGGGCCCGCAGTCGGTTCGTTCCACACCGCGTATTTGCATTCCGGGTAGGTGGCGCACGAGTAAAAAATCTTGCCGTAGCGCGATTTACGTTTGAGTAGCGTGCCCTTTTTGCATTCCGGGCATTGAAAACCGGTATCGGCGGGCTTCTCCAAAGGTTCCATGTGTTTGCAATCGGGGTAGCTGCTGCAGCCGATGAATTTGCCGTAGCGTCCGTGCTTGATGACCAGCGCCGAATTGCATTTGGGGCAGGTGCGGTCGGGAACCACTTCAGGTTCGGTCGGCGCCGAGGCGTCGGCGTTGAGGTTGCGGGTGTAATCACATTCCGGGTAGTTGGTGCAGCCAATGAAGCGGCCGCGTTTGCCCAGGCGAATCGACAAGGGTTTGCTGCATTTGGGGCAGGCTTCGTCCATCGCTTCGTGAGTGACGTCTTTGCGTTCGACGTTTTCTTCGGTGTGGCGCACCAATTTGTCGAACGGCACCCAGAACTCGTGCATCAGCGGCACCCAATCTTTTTCGCCGCGTGACACGGCGTCGAGCTCGTCTTCCAGGCGCGCAGTGAAGTCGTAATCGACGTAGTTGGGGAAATATTCAGTGAGGAACTTGCTAACGATGCGGCCGACGTCGGTAGGCTGGAAACGGCGTTTTTCCAGCAGCACGTATTCGCGGTTTTGCAGCGTGGAAATAATCGATGCATACGTCGAAGGTCGGCCGATGCCGTGTTCTTCGAGCGCTTTCACCAGGCTCGCTTCTGAGTAGCGCGGCGGCGGCTCGGTGAAATGCTGTTCGGCGCGAATTTCCAAAAGCTCGACAATGTCGCCGACCTTCATTGGTGGCAGCAACACGCCGTGTTCTTCTTCCTTCGAATCGTCCAGGCCTTCCTGATACACCGCCATGAAACCCGCGTGTGCGATGGTGGAACCGTTGGCGCGGAACATGTTGGCTTCACCGGCGGACAAATCCACACCCACGGTATCGAGCGTGGCATGCACCATCTGGCAGGCGACGGTACGCTTCCAGATCAATTCATAGAGTTTGAACTGGTCGGCGCTGAGCGCATCTTTAACCAGTTCCGGCGTGCGCTGCACCGAGGTCGGGCGCACCGCTTCATGTGCTTCTTGCGCATTTTTCGCCTTGGTTTTGTACACGCGCACTTCTTCAGGCAGCATGTCTTGACCATAACGCCGACCGATGAATTCGCGAATTTCTTCCAGCGCTTCTTGCGCCAGATTCACCGAATCGGTACGCATATAGCTGATCAAGCCGGTGGTTTCGTCACCGATTTTCACGCCTTCGTACAACTGCTGCGCGATGCGCATGGTGCGCAGCGTGGTATAGCCCAGCTTGCGCGACGCTTCCTGTTGCAATGTGGAGGTGGTGAACGGCGGCGCCGGGTTGCGCTTGCGTTGTTTCTTTTCGACGTTAACGACGTGTAACTTGCCTTGCGTCTGTTTCAGCAGTTCGGTGCGCGCTGCGTTGGCGCCCCCGGTATCGGTAATGCTGAATTGGGAGATTTTCTCGCCTTGGTATTGGGAAAGCTTGGCCGGAAAGTTTTGCTCGTGCGCGCGGTTGTCGGCTTCGATGCTCCAGTATTCTTGCGGCTTGAACGCCTCGATTTCGAGTTCGCGTTCAACAATCATGCGCAACGCCGGGCTTTGCACCCGCCCGGCCGACAAACCTCGGCGAATCTTTTTCCACAACAGCGGCGACAAATTAAACCCGACCAGGTAATCCAGCGCGCGGCGTGCTTGCTGCGCATTGACCAGCTCCATGGAAAGCTCGCGCGTATTTTCCATCGCCTCGGTAATCGCCCGCTTGGTGATTTCGTGGAACACCACGCGCGCCACGGTTTTGCCCTTGAGCAGCTTTTTCTCACGCAGGTAATCGTAGAGATGCCAGGAAATGGCTTCGCCTTCGCGGTCCGGATCGGTGGCGAGGTAGAGGTTATCGACTTTTTCCAGCGCCTTCACGATGGCTTCGACGTGTTTTTCGTTTTTCTCGATGAGCTGGTATTTCATCTTGAAATCGTTTTCAGGATCGACCGCGCCTTCTTTGGGCAGCAAGTCGCGCACGTGTCCGTAAGACGCGAGCACCTGAAAGTTTTTGCCGAGATATTTTTTTATCGTACCGGCCTTGGCGGGCGATTCGACGATGACGAGTGATTTGGTCATGGGCTCAATGGGTTGGCTGGAATGTGGCTGTCAGTTAACAGGATAGTCAAAAAGAAGCAGGCGGGAAGAATATCACCGACATATTAACGGGCGGTTCGGTATTGATCTTGAGTGTGATGGGTGCAGGGCGACCGGCACGCAATGAATTCATCAATGCAATTGCTGCGGGAAGTTTTCCAGTACGAAATCTTCCAGCCAGGCCAAACGTGTTTCCTGGCCGGGCTGATTCAGCAGCACCATCAACACCACCCACTTGAGCCGGTCGAGGTCAAAATCGGGCATATCCAGGGCCATCGCGCGATCAATAACCAGCTCGCGGTAGACGGGATCGAGAATGCCCAGCTGCTCCAGATACAGCACGAAGCCGCGACATTTTACGTCGAGAACTTTTTGTTCTTCGCTGTTGTAGACGCGAATCGCATGCCGGTGCGGGGCATGTTGAGTGGTCGCCGAATCCGCGTGGCGGGCGATCGTATCCAGCCAGTCGAATGCCTTGGTAATTTCTTCGCTGGCGAATCCTGCGCCAACGAGCTCGGCCTGCAGCGCCTCTTGATTCGCATCAAGCGGCACGTCGTCATCCATATAATTCTCAAACAGGTACATCAGGACATCGAACATGTGAACCTTTTGGCCTCTATCGTTTGGCCGATGCGCGGTAGTACAGCGCGCCGGACGACATCACCTGTCCTTGCAACTCCAGTAACAGGAGAATGGAGGAAACCACATCGGCCGTCAATGCAGTGCGTTCGACGATGCGGTCCATCGGCGTAGGTTCGTAGCCCAAGTGTTCCAGCACCGTTTGTTGTTCGGGTGTGAGCGCTGTGGTTTCCGCACCGGTGTGCGCGGCGTGTCCGGGCAGCAACGGAAACTGCATGTGCAGCTCTTCGAGTACGTCATTGGCCGACTCCACCAGCTTGGCGCCTTGGCGGATCAACACATGGCAGCCACGCGCCAGTGGATTGTGGATCGAGCCGGGGATCGCGAACACCTCGCGGCCTTGGTCGGCCGCGCAACGTGCGGTGATCAACGAGCCGCTGTTGACGCTCGCTTCAACCACCAAGGTGCCTAAAGACAAGCCGCTGATGATGCGATTGCGGCGCGGAAAATTTTCTTTCAACGGCGGTGTGCCGGGCGGGAATTCCGAAATCAACGCGCCTTGTTCGGCCACCTTGTGCGCGAGCGTGTGGTGACGTTTGGGATACACGCGATCCAGACCGGTGCCCATCGCTGCAATGGTAAGGCCGTTACCGGCCAGCGCGCCTTCATGACAGGCGGCGTCAATTCCCAGCGCCAGACCGCTGGTGATAGTCAAGCCAGTGTGCGCAAACGACTGCGCGAACGCGTGTGCATTTTCGAGCCCTTGCGGGGTGGGATTAAGGCTGCCGACCATCGCGATTTGCGGCCGATTCAACACGGCTGGGTCGCCGTGGACAAACAGCACCAGCGGCGGGTCGGTGATCTCTTTGAGCAGTAGCGGGTAGGTGGGGTCGTGCAGCGTAATGATGTGATTGCGCGGTGAAGTTGCGAGCCAAGCCAGGTCGGCGTCGACGGGGCTCCAGTCGGGATTACGAAAATAATCGCGGGTGTCGGCGCGCAAACGCTCGCGTATTTCGCCCGCCAGCGCGGTGCTGAACAGCGCCTCGGGCGTGGTTCTTGTCAGTACCTCAAGCGCACCGCGCGTACCCAGGCCGGGAGCGCGCAACAACGCCAACCAATATCGTAGTTCGCTCATGGGGGCGCATGATGACAAGACCCGCGCCAATGCGCAACTTAACGAATGTGCCCCAAAATACCCTCCAACTCGTCGAGGGTGTTGTAGTGGATCATCAATTTTCCCTGGCCCTTGTCGCCGTGCTGGATGGTGACTTTGGCGCCGAGTTTTTCCGCTAAATCCGTCTCAAAGTGCCGGATATTGGGGTCGGTCTTGGGTACAGGCGCCGATGTGGTGGGGTGCGCTTGCAGACGTTGCACCAGCTTTTCGGTTTCACGCACCGACAAACCTTTGTGTACCACTTCTTTGGCGGCGGTGCTTTGCGGCGCGCCTTGCAGGGCCAGCAGTGCCCGGGCATGACCCATTTCCAGCTCGCCCTGATCTACCATGAGTTTCACGTCGGGATTCAGCGCTAACAGGCGCAGCAGATTGGTGACGGCGGTGCGGGAGCGACCGACGGCTTCGGCGACTTGCTGATGCGTCATGGTGAATTCGTCGATCAGGCGTTGCAACGCACCGGCTTCTTCGAGCGGATTTAAATCTTCACGCTGAATGTTTTCGATCAGCGCCATCGCGATGGCCGCGTCGTCGGGCACATCGCGCACCACGGCGGGAATCTCGTGGAGTTGCGCCATCTGCGCGGCACGCCAGCGGCGCTCACCCGCGATGATTTCGTAACGTCCGCCACCGATCGAACGCACCACGATGGGTTGCACGATGCCTTGTGCCTTGATGGAGCTGGCCAAGTCTTCCAGGCTTTCGGCGTGCATGTTGTGGCGCGGCTGGTATTTGCCCGGTTGCAATAAATCCACGGCGATTCTGCGCAGCTCGCCTTGTTCCGGCGGGTTCTCGACAATATCGGTTGCGCCTTGTGCGATCACGGCGGCGGGCGTGGAAGGCTCGCGGTTGATTCCGCCTAACAGTGCATCAAGGCCGCGACCGAGGCCGCGTTTTTTAATGGTCATGCTCATGTACCTACCCAGATCAGAAGTGGTTTTAAACTATGCGCAGCGATCAAAATTAACCACTACGAGAAGTGTTACTCCTTCCCCCTGCAAGGGGGAAGGAATCCATTTTTACCGGAGTTAAGGCGCCACGCCGCCTGTGGGCGCATCAACCATCTCGCGACGCAGCATTTCACCCGCCAGCGCGAGATAGGCTTCCGCGCCCCGTGAAGCTTTGTCGAACAGCAGCACCGGCATGCCATGACTTGGCGCCTCGGCCAGACGAACATTGCGCGGGATCACCGTGCGGTAGAGTTTTTCGCCGAAGTGTTGCGTTAATTGCGCAGTCACGTCGTTCGCCAGATTGTTGCGCGGGTCAAACATGGTGCGCAGCAGCCCCTCGATTTTCAGATTGGGATTCAGCGAACTGCGGATGCTCTCGATGGTGCCAAGCAAGGCGCTCAAGCCTTCCAGCGCGTAGTACTCGCATTGCATCGGGATCATCACCGAAGTTGCTGCCACCAACGCATTCACGGTGAGCATGTTCAGCGACGGCGGGCAGTCGATCAGAATGTAATCGTAATTGTCGACGACCGGCGCCAACGCACGGCGCAAGCTATGTTGGCCCTCGCCCATTTTCAGCAATTCAACTTCGGCGGCGGTCAGGTCGGCATTACCGGGGATGATGCTGTAACCGGCAGCTTCGAGCTTGAGCACGACCTCGTCGACGCGCGCGATTTCCAGTAGCACGTCGTAAGCGGTTGCCTCCAGCGCATGCTTGTCAACACCGCTGCCCATAGTCGCGTTGCCTTGTGGGTCGATATCCACCAGCAGCACGCGGCGGCGCGTGGCGGCCAGCGACGCAGCAAGATTGACGCTGGTGGTGGTTTTCCCCACCCCGCCTTTTTGATTCGCGATTGCGATGATTTTGCCCATTTCGCTGCCTCTACGTCGTAGGGTGGGCACCGCCCACCTTGGTCAAACAAACCACATGCCGCTGTGCGTCGAGCCCAGGCACTTGTACCGCCTCGACCCGATCCACGCTAAATTCCCGCGACACGGCCAGCAATTCATCGTGTGGATAATTCCCTTTCATCGCGAGGTACACTCCGTCCGACGCGCCTAAATGCTGCGTCATATCGAGCATTTCCGCAAGCGACGCAAAGGCGCGCGCGATCACCGTGTCAAATAGCCGCGCGGGACGGTAGTCTTCGGCACGAGCGCGTTCCACGCTGATATTGGTCAAGCCCAGCTCGTGAATGGCCTGGGTGATGAAACGGGTTTTCTTGGCGTTGCTGTCGAGCAGCACGAATTCAAAATCCGGGCAGGCTAAAGCCAGCGGTATGCCAGGAATTCCCGCACCCGCGCCGACATCGACAATGCGCGGCCCGCGCAGATACGGCATGACCGCGAGCGAATCGAGCACATGGTGCGTGACCATTTTTTCCGGCTCGCGCACGGCGGTGAGATTGTAGGCGGCGTTCCATTTTTCCAGCAGGTGGAGGAA
>JANOOV010000066.1:0-4773 GCA_031421535.1 Gammaproteobacteria bacterium | reverse complement strand
GCGGTCAGGTGCACCGCGTGTTCGGCCGAGTCCGGGCCCAGGTGCAGATTGAACTCGCCTTCGTTGCTATTGCCGGGCAGGTAGAAGGAACCGACGGTGTCGAACAGTCCGACGAAACGCACGCGCACCGCACCGATGTTTTTCAACTCGTCCAGTCCGGCGTGGATCAGGTTCACGAAGTGGCGCGCCAGGGCTGCGCCGCGACTGAAACCGAAAATGTCAAAGACGATTTCGTCGATGCCCGAATGTTTCTTCAGAATAAGTTCGAGCTGTTCACGCGCCAACGCAATGCGCGCCGCACCGCCTTCGTCGCCGATAGCGAAGGCCAGACCAAAAGTATCTTCGTCGTCACTGCCGGACACCGTGCCGACCCCGGGGACGTAGATGCGCCGGATGTCCCGTTCCAGTTGGTCGGGATACAAATCGTAGAGCTTGGCGACGTTGGTGATGTCGCGGTCGGGCCGGTTGCGGTCGCGGTCTTTGTGGTTGTCGGTGCCGTCGCAGAACAGGCCGATGTACAAACGCCGGGTGGCGCCGTCCGGGTCGTGCAGATACACCACCGGCACTGGCTCGTTGCGCCAGTGGGACAACGCATCACGCTGACCCGCAGCGGGCAGCAGTGCGCTGGCGATGGGGCCAATGATGCCGCTTTCCGCATTGAACCCGGAGCCGTAGCTTGACAAATCGATGGGTTGCAGCAACTTCTTGCGCAACGCGTCGTCCACGGCAATTTTTGCGCTGCGTTGTTTCACCGCGTCGGTAAAGCGCGTGTCGTCCGGCGCAATGCCGCCCAGCTTTATGAGGGTCTCCCAAGGGAGCGGACGGGGCGCGTACACCAGCGCGACTTTTTGCTCCACGCCGTTCAGCAGGTGGGGTACGGCAGGATGGTTGGTGGCGCTGCCGCGCGCGACGCGGGCATCGCCCACGCCGTCGTGCGCGCCCAGGTCCACGTCGCGCAGCGCGCCCCGCTCATTGGCGACGAGCTCGCGGTGCAGATAGCCGTTCACGAAGATGTAAATGCAGCCGCCCGAAAGTCCTCGCGCCTGGGCGCGGTCCAGTTCGGGCGTGAGATAGCGCAACGGCAACAGCGGCACGAACACGGTGGGCCAGCGGGCGTTCTGTGCATCTTGATCGACCGGCTGCATCGATGCGACCAGCAGGATGCGCATCGGTGGCCCGCCTTGCATCGGCACTACATACCACAGACTGTGGGGCACGTTGGGAAGACCGCGTCTGCGCCCATTCCACACGATGCCGATCCGTCCCTTGGCTGTGCGACGGCAGCGTGTGCCGTGTGTTGGGGGAAGCGGTGGGGCTGACCACCAGCGTACCGGCCAGGTTGTGTGGGTTTTGTCCGGCAAATTCCACGGCGATCTTGTGGCGCGGCGCGGGCGGTTCGGGGGTGCGCGGGGGATTGAGACGCAGCGGCATGACGAAGGGTTTGCCGGAAAGTTCGGCACGGGCGGGCTCGGTCTTGACCGTATTCACCCCGGTCACCGGCACGGAGGCGACGCGCAGCACGCCGGTCCGGATCGCGTGCACGACTTGCGCGCGCAAGCCGGAATCGGACAGTGCGCCCATGCCCTGCGCGGTCAGGGCGTGGCGGAAAATTTCGCGCGTGGCAGGAGCCTGAAAGTAGGGTTCGATGAAGGCGTGAATCGCAGCATCATCCGCAAACTGCAGCGACGAATGCGACAAGGGTTCGCGTGCGCCGTACAGCGCATAAAACAGCCCCGGTGGTCCTCCGTACAACACGTGCATCTGCTACGCCCTGCATCGACAACACATCCGGCCGCCAGCCTAAACGAGGGGCGGGTCGTGCGCAATAACTCTCTCTGCGATCAATACGCAGCATTGAATCGGGGAAGTTTTTCGGGTGGGGGGTTTATGCGCTATTCGGGCGAAGAGCGTGGAGCGCGGGAGCGTGCTCCCGCTTTGATTTTCGCGGGGCTTGCCTCAGCGTTGCAAAGCGGCGGCAAGCCGCCGCACTCCATATCGCAGGGCTTGAGGTAAAGGTCCGAGCTGAAATCTTTAAGCAGCGCGGGAAAACAACCGCATGACATCCACGACCGGAATGGCTTTTTCCTCAAGAGAAAAACACGCACAAACCAGGTGTTGCAGTGCGGCAAAATCGTCCGGCAGCGGGCAGGCCATGGCGTCGTTCACCAACGCTTCGCGCGGCGGTGCGCGCACCACGAGGGCGCCGTGATGCAACGCTTCGCCCGGTGCGAATTGGTAGGCCAGGACCACGACGTGGGCAAACTCTCCATCCGTATCCGACGTTGGATCAATACGTGCCAGGTCAAGAACCGGTATCCAGCGTTCGCGCCAAATCGTTACTCCGACGCAATGTGGGGGGCGCAACGGCACGGCGATGATGTGCGGCGACGTCACGTATTCGACCATATGCCGTTCTGCGATGGCGTAATCGACGTCGGCCGTCAGCAGCCACGCCCTAGCGTGTTGCAACACGGTGCGTCTCCAAGAGGTGTTCAAGATAGGTTCCCAACTTCTGCGCGGAAGTTGCGGCGATCACTTGGTTTTCCCGCAGTGCGTAACCGGTGATCGGCGAATGCGTTTGCGTCATACACCCCGGCAGTGCTTCAGCAACCAGGTCGCTATCTGCGGAGAGCAAGGAAAAAGCGTCGCACAACAGACCGCGCACCTGTCCGGCGATATTGAAGAATGCGCACAGACGCCGGGTTACTCCCGCCGTTTGCAGCGCCAGTGCGGCATCCAGTGCATAGGCGGACCAAGTGCTGTTTTTTTGTGCGAAGGTGCCAACCTCAACATTTCCGAGCGGGTTGATCACCAGCACGCTTGCAAGTTCCAGTGTCACCATGTCGCGCTGCGGCAGCGCGAGACGCAGGCAGTCCAGCGTCAACACCGCCCAACCTCTGATCGCGGCAGGCGCAGCATATAATTCAACCTTGGGTTGTGCAGACACGTCACGCCACCTTGGCTTTGTTCAGCATCGAGTGCAGTTGCGCCAGTAATTCCGCTTCGCGAAACGGCTTGGTTAAATAACTGTCAACACCTGCTAGCTGCGCCTGCTGCCGATGTTTTTCGCTCGAACGCGAGGTCACCATTATGATGGGCAACTGGCGTACCGGCTCGGCCGAACGCACCCGCGCGACGAAATCCAGTCCGTTCATGAGCGGCATCTCAAGGTCGGTCACAATCGCAGTCGGCGGCGTCTTGGTCACGTATTCGAGCGCTTCCGCGCCATCTTTCGCGGTATGCACGTTGTAACCCTCACCGACGAGCAGCATCTGCAAGGTCTGGCGCACGGTGAGCGAGTCGTCCACCACCAAAATAGTGGCCGCCGTGCGCACCACACGCACTTCTTTCTGACTGCTCACCAGATACGGTCGCATTGATTGGGACGCGCCGATTTGCATGCGCAGCAGCGCT
Source organism: Gammaproteobacteria bacterium (assembly GCA_031421535.1). Taxonomy (GTDB): domain Bacteria; phylum Pseudomonadota; class Gammaproteobacteria; order SG8-11; family SG8-11; genus UBA6921. The sequence continues at coordinate 1,359 of JANOOV010000066.1, read as the reverse complement.
TGCACATCGAGCACCGGCAGCACGCGCCCGTCGCCCAGCAGCGCAGCGCCGATCACACCTGGCGCCTGGGCAAGATGCCGTCCGAGACGCTTGATGACGAGATCGCGTCCGGAGATGAGCTGATCCACCACCACGGCTTTTTTGCCGCCGCCGTCGTTCACCACGATCACCGAACGCTGGTCTTGCGCATCGCCCAGCACGCGTTCGCCGGGTGCGCCGAGCAGCTGCGCGAGATCATAAATTTCCAGGCTCTCGCCCGCCTCACGATAAATGTAGCGCTCGCCTTGACGCTCGACATTGCGCGCGCCCTGATAGATGGCGCGATCAAGCGTGTCGGTCGGGATCGCGGTCATTTCGTTGCCCGCGCGCACCACCAGACAATGCGCCGCGCCCAACGTCATCGGCAGACGCAGCGTGAAGCGGCAGCCGCGCCCCGGCTCGCTTGCGATGTCGAGTGTGCCATTGAGTTTTCGCACCATGGTGTTGACCACGTCCATGCCCACGCCGCGCCCGGAAACCTCCGACACCTCGCTGCGGGTGCTGAAACCGTGAATCAAAATGAGCTGTGCGATCATCGCATCGTCCAGCGCCGCATCGGCGGGGATCAAGCCACGCTCGACGGCGGTGGTGCGAATACGCGGCAGGTCCAGCCCCGCACCATCGTCGCTGCAGCGCGCCACGATGTGATTGCCTTCGCGCACGAACGACAGCCGGATCTCGCCGACCGCAGGCTTCCCGATGGCGACGCGTGTTGGTGAATCTTCGATGCCGTGATCGACCGCGTTACGCAGTAGATGCGACAGCGGATTGATCAGGTCGTTGATGACGTGGTCGTCGATCATGACTTCCCCACCGGTAAAAATGAGCCTGGCCTGTTTGCCGGTGGCGTCGCCCGCCTGGCGCACGGTGCGCGCCAGGCGCGGTTCGAGCACCTCCGCTTCCACCATGCGCGCGCGCATCACGTGCTCGTGCAGCTCGCTTCCGACCAACCCTTCCTGTGTTACGCCGGTCTTGACTGCCGCGAGGGTGTCGAGCACGCGCGACTCCAGGGTTTGCAGATCGGCAATGGTTTCCAGAAAGCCATGCACTGCACCGTGCAATTCGCTGTATTGGTCAAGCTCGAGCGCGTCGAACAGGGCGTTGGCGGGCGCACTGCCCAGCGCGCCTTGTTTCTGCCCGGCGGCGATGCCCTGCATGGTTAACACGCGGTCCAGCTCCGTGGCGCGATCATGCAGCGTCGCATGCCGCTCGCGTAATTCCGCAGTCAACGCAAACGCCTGATGCAGGCGTTCCTGAACGTGGGAGCGCCCGATGGTCATCTCGCCGGACAGCCGCAGCATTTCCTCAATCGCCGTCACC
>JANOOV010000065.1:0-8361 GCA_031421535.1 Gammaproteobacteria bacterium | reverse complement strand
AGCCTGTTCATGATCTCGCTCAAGGGCGCATTGCGGCGTTAAAATCGAACTCAGAATGCTCACATACTCCATGTATGCTCCGCTTCTTCGTTCGATTTTGCCTTGCACTGCATCCCTTGATCGAAATCATGAACAGGCTCTTAGCCCCGGGATGGTGAAGAAATCCAGGATCAAGCCGATGAAGACCTGCCAACTTACGATGACGTGTGACTATGGCCAATAAATCCGTGCAGCTTGTCATTAAGCAACATGAGCCCGTGCGTTATTGGCTGATGCTGATTTTTTACGCGCTGGTGTTTGGTGTGGTGAGCTGGGGGATGTATCTCTTGGGGCAAAAAAGCGCGGGCACCAACAACATCGAACTCAACAACGCGCTGGATAAATTAAAAGATTACACCAGCAGCCTTGAGGAGCAAAAAACCAAGTTGCTCGAACAAGTTGCCGTTGTCGAGCGCAATCGCCAAGTCGAGCAGCAAGCGTTCAGCGATGTCGATAGCTCCTTGAAAGGACAGCAAGAAGAAATTCTCGAGCTCAAACAAGAAGTGGCTTTTTACCGGGGAATCGTCGCGCCGCGCGGCGATTCCGAAGGCGGGCTGAATATCCAGAGCTTTCGCATCGAGAAATCTCCCGGGGAGCACGCCTACCGTTTCAAGTTGGTATTGACGCAGCTGGCAAAGATGGATGCTCCGGTAAAAGGACGTGTGCGCATTGACATTGCCGGCGTGAAGGACGGGAAGCCGACCAGTCTTTCGCTGGCGGATATTTCCAGTGGAACGGCGCCTAATCTTGACTTGAAGTTCAAGTATTTTCAAACCGTCGAGGGAAACATGGTGCTTCCCAGCGGTTTTGCGCCGACCAACGTGGCTGTCGAAATTGCGCCTGCGGGCGGCAAGCTGGCGGGGTTCAACAAAAATTTTGCGTGGGAAGCACTACTGAATTAGAGGAGTTCAAACATGTTTCGCAGCGGCAAGAACAAGATGCCCAGAATCGACACGCTCGTAGGTCACCAAACGGTCTTGCGTGGCGACATTCACTATCGCGGCGGATTGCACGTTGACGGTGAGATCAAAGGCAATGTGATCGCCGACGATGATCCCGAGTCCGTGTTGTCGGTCAGTGAGCGCGGCGTGATCGAGGGTGATGTGCGTGTCTACAACATCATTCTCAGCGGCAAAGTGGTCGGCGACGTGCACGCGCTGGAAAAGATCGAGCTGGCGCCCAACGCGCGCGTCATCGGCAACGTCTACTACAAGCTGATCGAGATGGCGATGGGTTCCGAAGTGAACGGCAATCTCGTGCACGAAATCGAAAAACCCGTTGAAGCGCTCATCGACGCCCGAACCACGATAGTGACGCCCAAGGCCAGCACACCCAAAGCCAAGCCTTGATACTCACGCCCAGGAAACGCATAATTAGCCAAGCCCATTCACTTCGCAGCGAGAGATACTCCGATGACACAAGCCGTGAGTCCCATTGTTTTTACCGACAGCGCCGCCGACAAGGTCAAGCAATTGATCGTTGACGAAGGCAACGCAAACCTGATGCTTCGCGTATTCGTTTCAGGGGGCGGTTGTTCCGGATTCCAGTACGGATTCACCTTCGACGAAGCGACCACCGAGGGCGACACCCGTATTGACAAGGGCGGCGTAACGCTGCTGATTGACCCGCTGAGCTTCCAATATCTGGCGGGTGCCGAGATCGACTACACCGAAGGTCTGGAAGGTTCGCAATTTGTGATTCGTAATCCGAATGCGCAAACGACCTGCGGGTGCGGTTCCTCGTTCTCGGTCTAGCGTTGGCGCGCAAGCGCTGTAATGCCTATGCAAGGCGTGGCGGGATATCCGCCGCGCCTTGTTTTTTTGTTACCCTTTATCCCATGTAATTTTTTTCGGGGATTGTGATGAACGAATATCTGCCCGGACTCGCCGGTGTTCCCGCCACCAAGTCGAACATCTCAAATATCGATGGCGAAAAAGGCCTGCTGACTTATCGCGGCTACCCGATCGAGCAGCTCGCCGAGCACAGCACGTTTGAAGAAACCGCGTTGCTGCTGTTGAACGGGCAGCTGCCGACCGCGCAGGAGCTGGCATCGTTTGATCAGCAGTTGCGCGAACATCGGCGCGTGAAATATCAAATTCGCGAGATCATGAAAAATCTTCCGGCCAGCGGCCATCCCATGGAGATGCTGCAAACGTCGGTGGCCAGTCTGGGTATGTTTTATCCCGCGCGCGCGGATCGCTCGGCGGGATCCGAGGCAACACACACGGCGGAATTCATTCAACGCGCGACCTTGCGCATTATTGCGCGCATGGGCACCTTGGTTGCGATGTGGGACCACATTCGCAACGGTTATGATCCAGTGGCGCCGCGTGCGGATTTGAATTATTCAGAAAATTTCTTGTACATGCTGACCCGTAAAGACCCGGACCCCTTGTTAGCGCGCATTTTTGATGTGTGTTTGATTTTACATGCAGAGCACACCATCAACGCCTCGACCTTCGCGGTGCTGGTGAATGGCTCGACCTTGGCAAGTCCCTACAGCGTGGTTGCATCGGCCATCGGTACCTTATCCGGCCCGTTACACGGCGGCGCAAACCAAAAAGTCATCGAGATGTTGCATGAAATTGGTACGCCGGAAAACGCGCCAGCCTACATTGAAGCGCGACTGGCAAAACGTGAAGTGATTTGGGGCATGGGACATCGTGAATACAAAATCAAAGACCCACGGGCAAAAATTCTTCAGGGTTTGATGACACTGTTAATCGCACGGCGCAGCGGCGATGCACAGTTGCGGCGCCTGTTTGATATTGCCCAGGAAGTCGAGCGCGTTGCGGAGCAGCGGCTTGCTGCCAAGGGCGTGTTCGCCAACGTCGATTTCTACTCGGGGATTTTGTATACCGCGATGGGCATCCCGGCAGATCAATTTACTGCAATCTTCGCCATCGCACGTTCGGTCGGATGGCTGGCGCATTGGCGCGAACAGCTCGTTGATAACCGGATTTTCCGCCCCACACAGGTATACACCGGTGAGACGCAGTGCAATTACGTCACCATCAGCGAACGCGGTTAGTTGAGAGGATTTACCCAAAATTATCTTGCTCCAGATACACATCGAAGCGGGTGTTTTCATTTTCGATGTGCATCGTGGGTTTGACGTCACCTAATGGCGCCGCACCGCGTGGCCGTTTCACCACCACGCGGTGTCGGGCGCAGTGCCGCGCGGCGGCCAACAGTTCCTCCGCATCTTGATCGTCGCCCAGCAGCATGCGCAATACGCGCATTTCTTTTTTCACCAAGGCGCTTTTGTCACGCTGTGGATACATCGGGTCGAGATAGACGACGTCGGGCCGGTGTGCGTCGCTCAACGTGTGTAAGTAGCTACGTGCGTCCGCGTTGGCCAGCGTCATGCGTTCTGTGATCGACACCGTGACCGCATCGGCGCGTGCACGCGTAAGTCCGTTGTGCAACAGCGCCGCAACAATGGGCGAGCGCTCCACCACCTGCACGCAACAGCCGAGCGTGGCGAGCACAAACGCATCGCGTCCCAAGCCACCGGTTGCATCGAGTACCGACGGATGGGCGCCATGTTTCAAACCGACTGCGCGCGCCAGTGGTTGTTTGCGGCCCTCGGACGCGCGGCGGCGATAGCCGACCCGGCCACCGACGAAGTCCACGTAGACCGGGCCGGGGGCATCCGCACCAACCTGTTGCAAGGCCAAACGGTAACCGGGTGCGGTGTCGATGGATTCGAGGATCAGCAGCAGGTCCCAGTTCGTACTCTCGGCGGTAATGGGTAGATCCAAATCGGCGGCGAGTTCTGCGGCACGTGCGTGAGAGCGGAATACGGCGATGCGTGGAGCAGTCATGTGAGCATTGTAGCGGAGTGTCAAGACACACCCCACCCTACCCCAATGTATAATCCCGGCCATGTCCGAACCCATCACCCCACGCCGCATACAACAGCTGCCCGCGCATCTGGCCAACCAGATCGCCGCCGGTGAAGTCGTGGAACGTCCCGCGTCGGTGGTGAAAGAGTTGCTGGAAAACGCCATCGACGCCGGTGCGCGAAATGTCGAGATCGACATCGAGCAGGGCGGCATGCGCTTGATCCGCATCCGCGACGACGGCGGCGGGATTCACCATGACGATCTGGCGCTGGCGCTCAGCCGCCACGCCACCAGCAAAATCGGCAGCATGGAAGAACTGGAGCGCGTCGCCACACTCGGTTTTCGCGGCGAAGCGTTGCCGAGCATCGCGTCGGTGGCGCGTTTAATGTTGAGCTCGCGCACCGCTGCCGACGAGCGCGGCTTTCGCGTGCAGGCCGACTACAGCGTGGTGTCGGCCCCCGAGCCGGTGCCGCACGCGCGCGGCACCACAGTGGAAGTGCGCGATCTGTTCTACAACACCCCGGCGCGGCGCAAATTTCTGCGCACTGAAAAAACTGAATTCGCACATCTGGAAGAAGTCGTTAACCGCATTGCGCTGAGCCGCTTCGACGCCGCGTTGCGGTTGCAGCACAACCAGCGTCCGGTGTACGCACTGCGTGCGGCGGAGAGCCTGGAGCAAATGGAACGGCGCGTCGCCGACGTGTGCGGCGCGGCGTTTATCGAAAACGCATTGCGCGTGGATTTCGCAGCGGCGGGTTTGCGTTTGTCGGGTTGGGTGGCGTTACCGGCGTTTTCGCGCAGCCAGGCCGATCTGCAATATTTTTATGTCAACACCCGCATGGCGCGTGACAAGCTGGTGGCACACGCGGTGCGTCAGGCCTACCGCGACGTGTTGCATCACGACCGCCATCCCGCCTACGTGTTGTATTTCGAAATCGATCCGGCACTGGTGGACGTGAACGCGCACCCGACCAAGCACGAAGTGCGCTTTCGCGAAAGCCGCCTGGTGCACGACTTTGTATTTCGCGCATTGCACGACGTGTTGGCGCAGGCGCGCCCTGGGGTTACAACGCATGCGTTTGCGGCGCTGGAAAACACGCCGCCGTCGATAACACCCGCGCCCTCCGGGCAGGCACAAACGCGTTTCAACTACGTGCCGCAGCCACCGCCGACCGCCTTTCAAGTGCGCGACGCCGCACCGGCCTACGCCGCGTGGCAAGCCGCAGCGGCTGGCGCGCCGCAGAAACAAGAGCAGCACGAGGTACCGCCGCTGGGTTTCGCCATCGCGCAACTCCACGGCATTTATATCCTTGCGCAAAACGCACACGGCCTGGTCATGGTTGACATGCACGCCGCGCACGAACGCGTGACTTACGAGCGCCTGAAGCAGGCGCGGGCGGGCGCGGGCATGGTGTCGCAACCCTTGCTGGTGCCGGTAACGGTGCGGGTGAGCGAGCGCGAAGCAGCGCTGGCACAAGACCAGCGCGCCTTGTTACGTGACTATGGTCTGGAAGTGGATCGTATCGGCCCCGAAACCCTGGTGGTGCGGCAACTGCCCGCGCCGTTACGCGATGCCGATGTCGAAAAATTGCTGCGGGATGTGTTGTCCGATCTGTTAACTCACGGCACTACTGCGCGCGTGCACGAGGAAATTAACAGCCTGCTCTCAACCCTGGCCTGCCACGGCTCGGTGCGCGCGAACCGTAGCTTGACTATTACAGAAATGAACGCGCTGCTGCGCGACATGGAAGCCACGCAGCGCGGCGGCCAATGCAATCACGGCCGCCCGACCTGGGTGCAAATGAGCATCAACGATCTGGACAAGCTGTTCATGCGCGGGCAATGACGGCTCTCACTGTGCTGGTAGTCCGTTCCGCCAAAAGGATTACCAATGAAACCGATGGATTTTTTTGCCCTGCGAGGCGTAGACCCGCCGCCGCACTTATTGTGCGGCAAGGGGTTGCAACGACGCAGGGCAAAAAAGGACGCGGTTTCATGTAAGCCTTTTGGCGGAACGGACTACTAGTCAGGCGCGCGGAATTTGATGCGTGTATCACGCGAAATAAATCGGTCGATACCTACAATGGCGACTGCTCGAAGGACTTTGCATCATGACGTTACGCCTTGCTGCTGTGCTGATGATCGTTGCGACCGCATCGTGTGTTGGGATAGGCGCGTGCAGCCCAGGCTCTTCAGCCCGCAGTGGTGGGCCGTCGACGGGACCTGGAACCGGAAACAAAATGAGCGGCCCGCTGGCGCAAACCGCAGCCGCGATGCAGGCCGGGGAGTGGATCGAGTTCGCGTCCAATAACCTTGAGCCCACGCTGGCGCAAACCGTATGCGGTGCTACCGGCTCGATCTTTCCTTACAGTGAAGATGCGGTGTGGGATCCGGTGTCGCACCGCGTGTACTTCATCGGCAGTGACCACATCTACATCGGCGATTGTCCCAATCTTATCGGGCAACGATTCATCAGCTACAGCGAGGCGTCCAATGGCTGGAGCGTCATGCCTAATCCAGCGTGGTTCGTTCCGCGCGTGGCACACGGTTATGACCACAGCGCCATCGACAGCGCCAATGGCGTCTTCTATCACCACCCGTACGGTAACGGTGATCGGGGGACGCATCGTTACGACATCACCGCGAGTATCTGGCTGGCAGACACGCCGACGGCGCCGACCCGCGCGTGTTGCGCGGGCGTGGAATATTTTCCGGAGTTTGTCGGCGCGGACTCCGGCACCACGCCCGGTGGCCTGATCTTCGCCGCAGACGGTAATGTGTGGGCGCATCGCACCGCCGCTAATAAATGGACCGCTGCGCTGAGCACCAGTCGCCTGAATTATGGCGAGTACCACACCCTGGCCGAATACAATCCGGTGCACAAGGTTGTCATTTTCGGCGGTGGCGAAATCTACAGCCCTTACCAGGTGTTTCGCACGCTGTACAAATTGGCGGCGGACGGCACGATTAGCGCATTGAACGACGCGCCGTTCTCGCTGCGCGTGAATCTTTCCCTCGTTACCGTCGATCCCGTCAGCGGTGATTACTTGGTGTTCGGTCCGAACGGCGAGTTCTACGTGTTTGACGTGACCAAGAACACCTGGACGCTGAAAACCGGTGCACCGCCGTTCGCCGCACCACGGCGCGACAGTAATGTCACCACCGTCGATCTTGTGGTCGCTGCGCCGATATCCACGTATGGAGTCGTGATGTTCATCAAGCACTTTCCTGAAAACGCCGCGCAGACGAAAGTTTATCTCTACAAACACACTGGCTAGGAGGCAACTGACATGAATCCAAATCTCTTGAAGCGCGCGTTGCGCGTTATGCCACTGCTCGCACTCCTCGCGCTGCCGGGCTGCGCGCAGAAGTCGGCCAATAATCCTGCGGATGGCGACACGCCGGGCACCGGCGATACCCCCGCGCCGCCCATCTACCCCACGCCGACCGGTACGGGTTTAACGATGCCCAGCGTCGACGATGAGAAAGCGGCATATGTGAAATGGGGCTGGGCCTGGGCCACTGGTGTAGAGCCTGCTGCGGTCAGCGAGCCCATTCCCAATTACACTGTAAGTAGCAACACCGACATCCACGGCGACACCGAGGGCGATGACTTGTGGACCAACCTCATGATGTATCGGCGCAGCGGCAATGCCGTGTACCTCAATCGCGCCCAAGCATGGGCGAGCTATTTCAAAGTGGGCTATCGCACCAATGCGTCGTTCCAGTACGATGGCAGCAATTTTGAATACGACCACCTCTACGGCTGGGGACTGGTCAGTTGGTATGAACACACCGCGCTTGCGGGCGCTCCCGACACGGCGGCACTCGCTGAAGCGGAGGAGCTCGCGGCGGTCATTGAGACCTATTGGAACGAGATACGCAACGGACAACCGCGCTTCGTCGCCGGCCAACACGCGATGGCAGGGTATGGCATGCGCAAAGGCGCGCGCCATCTCTTGCTCGTCACGCGCGTGGCGGAAGCAACGCAGAAACAGCGCTGGATCGATCTGCGCGACAAGCTCATCGCGCTGTGGTTGCAGTCTCCGGACTGGACCTGGGACGACGCCGGAAAAACCACCGGCATGTACTACTACGGCGCGTGGGACACCAACGAATCCATCGCCCCCAACACCAACTGCAAGTACAACGATGTGGCGGGTTGTCCGTATTACGACGGCGACCGCATCATTTCGCCGTTTCAAGTGAGCGTACTCACCGAGGCGTTCGACCATGCCTATCGCACCACCGGCCGCAAGGAGCTGATCGATCGCATGGTGCAACTGGCGCGTTACGTCGCGAAATACGGCCTCGACGCCACCTATCAGTACACCGGCAGCAGGCTAGGCATCGTAAACGGCAAGCTCTGGCACAACTACTCCGCCGGGGGTCCGACCACCTGGTGGGATCCGGTCTACACCACGTCGTTGGTAAATACCCTGGTGCGCGGTTACAAATACACCGGCGACGCGAG
>JANOOV010000064.1:0-9532 GCA_031421535.1 Gammaproteobacteria bacterium | reverse complement strand
GGCGATGCGCGTAGCAAATGGGGGCAGGCATCAACACATCGGTTTCATTGCTGGCATAACCAAACATCAAGCCCTGGTCACCGGCGCCTTGCTCGTGATCCTTGGTCTCGTCCACACCCATCGCGATGTCGGCCGATTGTTTGTCGATGGCTGTCAACACCGCGCACGACTCCCAGTCAAAGCCCATTTCGGAACTGTTGTAGCCAATCTCTTTAACTGTTTGACGCACGATGCTTTGCATATCCACCCACGCGCTGGTGGTAATTTCACCGGCGATGATGACCATGCCGGTTTTGCACAAAGTCTCGCACGCAACGCGCGCTTTGGGATCTTCCGCGATGATGGCATCGAGAATTGCATCGGACACCTGGTCGGCGACTTTGTCGGGGTGCCCTTCCGAAACCGATTCAGAAGTAAATAAATGTGCGGTGGCCATGGATATCCTCAATTAAAGGTGCGAGCGCCGAAATTCAGAGCCGCGATTTTACGTGAACAACTGAAGAATTCAACGGAGTTTTTCCAAGCTTCCGCTTCAGGCCGGTGAACGGCCGTACTGGTCTGAAAACCGCACGATGTCGTCCTCGCCAAGATAGCTGCCGGACTGCACCTCGATCATCTCCAACGGCACTTTGCCGGGATTCTCAAGGCGGTGGGTGGTACCCAACGGGATGTAGGTCGATTGATTTTCGCTCAGCAAAAACACCTCATCGCCGCGCGTCACTCGTGCGGTGCCGGTGACGACAATCCAGTGCTCGGCGCGATGGTGATGCATTTGCAACGACAGCGCCGCTTCGGGGTTCACAACAATACGTTTGACCTGGAAGCGCGCGCCGCCCACCACACTTTCGTAACTTCCCCACGGGCGATAAACGCGTTGATGGGTTTGACTCTCGGGCCGACCCTGCGCCTTGAGCCATTCGACGATTTTCTTGACGTCTTGGGCCTTGTCCTTGTTGGCCACCAACACCGCATCGGAAGTTTCCACCACGATCAAATTGTCGACACCCACGCAGGCCAGCAAACGGCTGTGCGACGCAAGGTAGCTGTTAGCGCAATCTTGCGCGAACACATCGCCGCCGAGGACATTGCCCTGCGGGTCGCGGGGCTTGACTTCCCACAACGACGACCAGGCGCCGATGTCAGACCAGCCCGCATCCAGTGGGATCACCGCCGTGCCGGTAATTTTAGGGTTCGGCACGTTACCTGCCGTAAGCTTTTCCATCACGGCATAATCAATAGAATCGCTCGGACACTGTGCAAATGCAGTTTCATCGAGACGGAAAAAATCCATGTCGGCACGCCCCTGCCGCCAGGCTTGCTCACAACTGGTGTAAATTTTGGGCTGAAATTGCTGGATCGCCGCCAGCCACACCGAGGCGCGCATCATGAACATGCCGCTGTTCCAAAAGTATTCGCCGCTGGCGAGATAACTCTCGGCGGTTTTTTTGTTGGGCTTTTCGACAAACGCGTGAATGGTGTGAGCCGTCGAGTTCTTGATCGCCATGCCACGCCGGATGTAGCCGTAACCGGTTTCCGGCTGCGACGGCACGATGCCGAACGTCACCAGATATCCGTCATGAGCCAATCGGGCACCGGAGACCACGGCGTGGTGGAAAGCATCCAGCTTCTGAATGACGTGATCGGCCGCCATCACCAGCAACACCGGATCGTCATGATGCGCCACTGCCGCCAACGCCGCTAATGTCAAGGCCGGTGCCGTATTGCGCCCCGCCGGTTCAAGCATGATGGCACTGGCGCGTTTGCCGACCTGCCGCAATTGTTCCGCGATCAAAAATCGATGTTCAACATTGCACACCACCACCGGAGCAACCAACTCGATATCGCGCGCTAATGCCGTAACACCGTCGGGTCGTGCCACGGTCTGTTGCAACAACGTCGCGTCATTGATTAATGGCAAAAGCTGCTTGGGGTAATGCTCGCGCGACAGCGGCCACAAACGCGAGCCGGAACCGCCGGACAGAATGACAGGCAGGAGCTGCATGGCGCGTCAGGGAAGCGTGGATGTGCGCAAACGCCGCCGCGCATTGGTGACAAATTCAGCGATAAATACCGCCATCGTGCCCAACATCACGCCGATGATCAACGCCAGTGACAGGTACAACACCGGTCGCGGCCGTTCCGGCGACATTGGTGTCGTCGGTTCGCGCAGCAAGCGCGTCGGCAGGGTCTGCAATCGCGACATACTCATGCTCAGCGCCGATTGCTCCTCTTCCAACAGCGGAAGTTCCAGCAACATTTTGCTCTTCTCCTGCGCAAGCAGGGCGGATTGCGCCGGACTGGAAGATTTAAGTGCAGACAGGGTATCGGTCAGCGACTGCATCTGCTGGCGCATACGCTGCGCACGTTCCGCAATCAAGTCAAGACGTGCCCGTTGTTGTGAGGTTATTTCCTGCCAGAGTTGATCGTGTTCACGCTGGACCTTCCCGACCACCGTCACCAGATAACTGCGCGCCTCAGCCACGGTATGCGCGCGCGCGGTGAGCGTTACGATGGTGGGCTGGCCCTTGTTAACGCTCACGTTCGCAACCAATGGGTAGTCGCGTTTACCTTCCGAGACATCGTTGACCCGATACTCCTCGTTCAGCCGCTCGACCAGAACGCCGGGGGCTTCAACCGGAGTGGCGCCACTGTCTTTACCAAGTCCACCGATCTGCCCAATCTGCATTACCACGCGGCTTTCATATACCGGAGGCAGGAACACAATCAGCGCAATTGCCGCCGCCAGCGCCGCCAGCACCACCCCAAAGAACAACGCGCGGCGTCGATGCAGCACCAGCCAAAGATCCACCAGATCGATTTCCTGATCCTGATAATAGGGTTGCAATGGTTTGATATCAGAAGGAGGAATGGAGTTAGTCATCGCCAAGTTATGATCTGTAATTTAGCCAAGGGCAAGTATTTCTAAACAAGCGATCCAGAAGCACCGTAGTTTCGCACAATCGGACGGGCGGCAACAACTCGCGGCAATCAGCCGACATTATCATTAGCCATTTCGATTTCAATCGCAGCTAATGCCGCTAACGGGTCGTCAGCCTCCGTGATCGGGCGACCGATCACCAGATAATTCGCTCCGGCGTCCAGTGCCTGACGAGGAGTCAAGATCCGGCTCTGGTCGTTCATGCCAGCACCCACAGGACGAATGCCCGGCGTGACCAATTGGAAATCCGGACCCAATCGGGCGCGTAGCACGGCCACTTCGCGCGGGGAACACACTACGCCATCCAGACCGGTGCTGTGGGCGAGCTCGGCCAGACGCAGCACATGGTCTTCGACACTGCCCGACCAGCCCAGGTCTTGCAGGTCGGGGGCGTCCAGACTGGTTAACACCGTCACTGCAACCAGCAAGGGCGGGCGCTGCGCGCCGATCAACGCAGCGCGCGCGGACGCCAACATTTTACGTCCGCCGCTCGCGTGCACATTCACCATCCACACGCCTAAGTCGGCGGCGGCCTGACAGGCACGCGCCACCGTATTGGGAATGTCATGGAATTTGAGATCCAGAAATATATCGAAGCCGCGCGCCTGCAACTCCGTCACGATGCTCGGTCCCGCGTGCGTAAACAGTTCTTTACCCACTTTAAGGCGGCAGCGCTTCGGGTCAAGTCGTGACACCAAGGCACGTACGTATTCAACTTCGGCAAAATCCAACGCAACAATAATTCGTGGCCCGGTACCCATGTTTTGAACCCCTTCGCCCCATCGACAGGTTTCAATTCTTGCACCCGAGGCGCTGTCAGTACAGCGTTTGGCAGTAGGAGATCACCTTTTCAAACTTCTATCAACGACCGGAAAGATTTTTTCCGCGCCGCTCACCTCCACACTGGCGCGGCGCCCATGCGCGGCAAAAACGCGGGAGTTACGGCGGCGTAACGCGCATAGACCTCACCAAACTCAGTCGCGGCTTCACGTTCCTCACGCCGTGCCAACCGCACATACATGGTGACCAGCACCGGAAACATCGCGAGGGTCAAGAGCGTCGGCCACTGCAACAGAAAGCCGAACAGGATGAGCACGAACGCCACGTATTGCGGATGGCGGATGCGAGCGTACGGACCGGCGAGTGCCAGGACGTGACTGCGTTGCGCGGAGTACAGCACGCGCCATGCGGCGGATAACAGCCAGAAACCGCCGCCGATAAATATCAGGCTCAGCATATGGAACGGGCCGAGGTGCGGATTCGCCTTCCAGCCGAACAGCATCTCCAGCAAATGCCCGGCGTCGTGCGACAGCCAGTTCACGTCCGGATAGTTGCTCTGCAACCAACCGGAGAGAAAATAGATCGTCAGCGGGAAGCCGTACATCTCGGTGAACAGCGCTACCAGAAACGCCGAAAAGGCGCTGAATGAACGCCAGTCACGTTTCGTCTGCGGCTTGAAGAAGCTGAAGGCGAAGATAATGAACACCAGAGAATTGAGGATGACCAGACTCCACAACCCGTACTGCGAAGCGATTTCGTTCATGACTTGTCTCCCGGCGGGCGCTGGTCGTGATCATCGTGGTCGCCGTGGCCACGGTGCATGAACACGTGCATCAAGAGACAGGCGAGCAACAGTGCGAACGGCAAATATGGCAACACGTGCGCCTTGTGCTCCGCGATCAGGAAAAAACCGGCGATAGCCAAAAAACCGACCAGCACCCAGTTGGCCTTGAGCTTGAATTTTCCGTTGCGCCGGGCTTCGTGTTGGTCGTGGTTCATACGAGATCCTCCGAATCCTTCAACTGATATAGCGTCGAACACTGCGTACCGCAAATGCATGGAGTATCCACTCTCCATAGAGCCCCCATGCTTTGAGTGCGGACGGCGCTAAAACGGTCCCGTCTTACTCATGTGCAGGGAATAATTGAGTTCCGCTTCGGCCTGGAACCAATCGTCTGCCTCACCTCCGGGTGTGAAGCCGCGCTCCAAGGCACGGTAATACGCCGCCTCGGAAATCTGACGATGCTGCTCATCCGGGAAAGAGGATGGTTTCCCGGTGCCACTCGCCATGGCAGTGTCAATGCCATTCGCCTTCGTGCCACGCGGTGCACTACGCTTCGCGGGCTGTTTACCTGCTTCGATCCCGTTACCTTCTTTCATATGTGTACTCTCCTAACCTGTTGCTTCGCTGGAAAAACCGCCAGCGCGGTAAATCGCTGATAACTACCCACCCTTGCACGCGATTGCCTATCGCAAGGATTTTCCACCCAACACCTCCCTCCCGTGCCTGAGCAATCACACCGACACACGGTTCAAGCGCAACGCGTTCGCTATCACTGAAACGGAACTCAGACTCATCGCCGCTGCGGCAATTACCGGCGATAACAACAAGCCGAAGAATGGATACAACACGCCCGCAGCCACCGGGATGCCTAAGACGTTATAGGCGAAGGCCCAGAACAGGTTTTGTTTAATGTTGCGCAGAGTGGCGCGGCTCAAGCGGCGCGCCCGCGCGATGCCGCGCAGATCGCCTTTGACCAGCGTGACCGGCGCGCTCTCCATCGCCACATCGGTGCCGGTGCCCATGGCGATTCCGACCTGGGCCAGCGCCAGAGCCGGTGCATCGTTGATTCCGTCACCGGCCATCGCCACGATGTGGCCTTCACTTTGCAGACGGCGCACGATCGCGGCTTTTTGGTCGGGCAACACTTCAGCATGCACTTCGTCGATGGACAGTTTGCGTGCCACGGCCTGCGCAGTGGTGCGGCTGTCGCCGGTCAGCATCACAATGCGCACTCCGTCGGCGCGCAAGGTATTGATCGCTTCGACGGTCGTGTCTTTGATGGGGTCGGCGACGCCCAGCAACCCAATTGCTTGACCGTTCAGCGCGACGAACATGACGGTCTGGCCGTCCGCGCGCAAGGTTTCGGCGCGTGCCTGCAATCCGGTGACGTCGATGTGCAGCTCGTCCATCAACGCCAGGTTGCCGAGCGCGACATTTTTATCTTCGATGTTGCCGCGCACACCTTTGCCGGTGATCGAGGCGAATTCCCGTGTCGCAGACAGGGTCGCGCCGCGTTCCTCTGCGCCTCGGACAATCGCCGCTGCAAGCGGATGTTCGCTGCCGCGCTCCAGACTTGCGGCAAATTGAAGCACGCGCATCTCATCTTCGGGCGCAGTGGCGAACACCGTGACGAGTTTGGGTTTGCCTTGGGTGAGCGTTCCGGTTTTGTCCACAACCAGGGTGTCCACCTTGCGCAGCAACTCGATGGCTTCCGCGTTGCGGAACAAGATGCCCATGCCCGCGCCTTTGCCCATGGCGACCATGATCGACATCGGCGTCGCCAATCCCAACGCGCACGGACAAGCGATGATCAACACGGCAATGGCATTGATCAGCGCATACGCCAGTGGCGGCTGCGGCCCCCAGGTAGCCCACACAACAAATGTCACGACCGCGACCAAAAGCACGATGGGCACGAACAACCCCGCAACCGTGTCGGCGAGTTTTTGTATCGGCGCCCGGCTGCGCTGCGCTTCGGCCACCATCGCCACAATGCGCGCCAGCAAGGTGTCGGCGCCGACCTTGTCGGCGCGCATCACCAACGAACCGGTTCCATTGATGGTGGCGCCTACAACGCGGTCATGGGTTTGTTTCTGCACCGGGATAGCCTCGCCGGTGAGCATGGATTCGTCGATGGTGCTGACGCCTTCGAGCACCACGCCGTCCACCGGAACTTTTTCACCGGGGCGTACACGCAAGCGGTCGCCCACGGCGATGGCCTCCAACGGCACGTCTTCATCGGTGCCGTCGGCACGCACGCGGCGCGCGGTTTTCGGCGCCAGACCCAACAATTTTTTGATTGCGGCGCCGGTGCGGCTGCGCGCTTTTAACTCCAACACCTGCCCCAGCAAAATGAGTGTCACGATCACCCCCGCCGCTTCGAAATACACCGCGACTTCACCCGCCGTATCGCGAAACGATGCGGGAAATACTTGCGGCACCAGCGCAGCGATGAGGCTGTAAACATACGCCACCGACACACCCAGGCCGATCAACGTGAACATGTTCAGGCTGCGCTGCAGCACCGATTGAACCGCGCGCGTATAAAACGGCCAGGCCGCCCAGGTACACACCGGCGTTGCCAACAACACTTCGACCCACACGCGGGAGCGCGGCGAAAACAACTGACCGAGGGGCAACATGTCGCCCATCGCGATCAACACCAAAGGCAGTGTGAGTACAGCGGCAAACCAAAATCGGCGCGTCATGTCGCGCAATTCGGTCGTGTCTTCCGGCGCGCTCGCGTTACGCGGCTCCAAGGCCATGCCGCATTTCGGGCAGGCGCCCGGTGTGCGGCGCACAATCTCCGGATGCATCGGGCAGGTGTATTCCGCCGCGCTGCTTGGCGGCGGTCTCGGTGCTGAAGATTGCGTCGCGGAAACAAAACTGGAGGGATTAGCAGAAAATTTATTCAGGCAATTTGACGAGCAGAAAAAATAGGTCTCGCCCTGGTAACTGGCGCGTCCTGCTGCCGTGTTCTCCTCCACTGCCATACCGCAGACTGGATCGGTTTTCATGAACGCTTCATCCATGTCGAAGGATCGTGCACTAAACATCAAGCGTGACACGCTACGAAGTTTTATCTATTTCTTGACCACGGATTTGATCAATGCGGCAAGCACTACAATGATCACAATCCAGAACAATACGCCGAAGGCCCAATGACCAAAGCCGAAGCCCCAATGCCAACCACCCATCGCTTCACCCATCACGATATTTTCTCTTTGCAACGCTGCGAAGCTAGCACACGCAAACGTTCAATGTTGGTGCGGTGGCACACGCAAGCCATGTCGGGCCAGTTTATCGTAGCGGCGTGACTTGGCTTTGATCTGCGTCAATCAAGCTTCATAAATGTCTGATCTGTTCCGGCGTGACAGAAGCGCCACTGGGCAAAGACAGTGTGTGTGAGCATTCGGAGGCCGCGAGCGGCTCCTGCGCCGCGGTCTGCTGTTCCAATACCCGCATGCCCGCCTCGGACGCGTCGTGTCCGTGGCGGGCGCGTTCCGTGATGCGCTCGCGCAGCTGCGCCTCCGGTGCAGCGCAATGCACGATAAGAAATACCACCCCCGCCTGCCCGGCCAATTCGCGGAACCGTTCGCGCTGCACGCGTTTTAAAAATGCGGCGTCTACAACCACCGCGTGTCCCGCACCTAAAATGTCGCGCGCCAGTGTGGCAAGGCGCACATAGACTTGATCGCTGACTGTGGCGGTGTAGATCCCGGCATTCAAACCGGAGCCGGACGCAGATTCGGGTGCGAGGTCATGCATGCGCTTGCGCTCCACATCGGAACGCACGCGGATGAAACCGCACTGTTCCACCAGCATCTGGCTGACGGTGGATTTTCCCGACCCCGACAGGCCGTGCATGATGAGCAAGCGTGGCCGTGGGGCTTGGGTATAACGTTCGGCGAGTTCCAGGTAAGAGTGAAATTCGGCGCGCAGCGCCTCGGCGTCTGCCGGATCGTTGTGCTGGCGCCATTGAATGCACGCCACTTTCGCGCGCACCATGGCGCGATAACTTTGATAAAACCGCCGCAAGGCCAACGCGCCGTAGTCGCCGGTGTGTTCGAGATAGGCGTTGACAAAATGGTGGGCGAGTTGGGGTTGCGCGTGCGCGTCTAAATCCATGAGCAGAAATGCGACTTCGCTCATCACGTCGATCCAGCGGAAGTCGTCGTTGAACTCGATGCAGTCGAACGCCGCCATGCCTGATTCCAGACGCACCAGATTACGCAAATGCAAATCACCGTGGCACTCGCGCACCGCACCGTCGCGCTTGCGTTGATTCAATAATTCGCGCAGCTCGCCATAGCGCTGCGTGTTCCACGCGTGCACGTGATCGACGCGCTGGCGTTCTGCGTCGGGAAGCGGGTGCGCAACAATTTCCGCAAAATTTTCTTCCACCGCTGCGAATACCAAATCCGCCGCGCCCCAGGTCTGCGCAGCAGTCGCGCGTTCGGCCTGGGCGTGAAAATCCGCCACGGCGCGCGCCAGCGCCTTGATGTCGCGCGCATGCAGTGCTCCTTGAGCGAGCACGCTGTCCAGGCGCTGGTCTTGATGGAACTCCTGCATCTTCACCGCGTATTCAAGCACCGGGCCGACGCCATCCCACACCGGTTGCTGCGGCGTGCCGGTGATCGCCACGACATCGAGATAGAGTTCCGGCGCGTAGCGGCGATTGAGGCGTAACTCCTCAGTGCAATAATGCCGCCGCCGCGCCAACGTAGAGAAATCCAAAAATCCAAGATTCACCGGTTTTTTGATTTTGTAAGCGTAAAGCCCGGTGAGCAGTACCCAGGAAATATGCGTCTCCACCACCGCGACGCGCGTCACCGGATGTGGATACAGGCGTGGGTTAAGCAGACTTTTTATCAGCGCGTTTTGCATATAGGGCACTTCTATAAATCCAGATTTCATCCCAACTGCTGCGTTGCGGAAAAAATTTCTTGCTTACATATCAACATATGCGCGCGGCGAAATTTTTTCCGCGCCTTGCATTTGGGCGAACTCTGAATTTATAGAAGCACCCT
>JANOOV010000063.1:0-4234 GCA_031421535.1 Gammaproteobacteria bacterium | reverse complement strand
CAGCAACACGTTGGTATGAAACAAACGCGGCTCGCCTTCGCGCAAACCGGCTGCACGAGTTTCGGCGCGCCCGTCGCGATAACGCAGCAATTGCTCGAACGCGGCGTGCATCGGGTTCGCCGTGGTCGCGTCGCCGATCTTGGCTTCCACCACCACCAGCGGAATACCGTTCACGAACAGAGCAATGTCCGGAATGATGCACATCTTCACGCAACCCGGCGTGTCGATGCGGAATTGGTTGATGGCGTGAAACACATTGCGTTCGGGATGCGAGAAGTCGATCAACCGCGCCACCGGGTCCGGTTCACCGGTGAGTTCGTTCACATCGACTTGCGCTTTGAGGAACAACGCCTGCACCGCTTCATTGGCTTCGAGCAACGTGCGATTCGGCTGACGCAAAATCTGATCACGCAAATCATCGAGCTGGCGCTCGGTGAGCCACGGCTTGTCGGCGGCGGTGCGATTGATCGCGCGCACCGCATTCCGAAACACCTCGGGCAACAACCACTCGCGGAAACTCCTGCGCAGGCTCAACGCCGGATCGGAAGGGATGAACCCTTGCCCTTGGTCGACAACCTTCCAGCCCAGCGCGGCGAGCTGGTCGAGGAATGGCTTTTCGACGTGGAGGTATTCGCTCACGGCATTCCCCCGGTATCCTTTACGAATTGCCGCCCCTTATCGGTTAACCGATAGCGCTGCTTGCTGCTTTGGGGTTTATCCCGAATGGTCATTTCGATCAGGCCAGCATCGATTAGAGGATTCAGCACCTGGTCCCTGAACTTGGTCCGATTGCTGCGCTCCAGCAGCGCCATCAATCCCGCGATACCCATGTCCTGCGTGAGATTGCGGAGAATTAACACTTGGTCCCGACTTAGTTCCGACTTAGTCCCGACTTGCCCGGTGACTTCCCCGCTAATGTCTCGGGCTGCCTTCGCGTGTACCGGCAACCGAATCAGAAACGATATGCGATCATCGTCGCTCTCGAATTCCGGCGCGGGCGAACCATTTTCCGCCATCACCTTCAAAATTTTTGGAATCCCGGTGGAGCGCCCCTCGGTGAGATCCAGCTCCTTGAGGAATTCACCGATGCGGCGATTGCGATAGCGGCGGCTCACCGCTTTGCCGGCGCGCAGGTCTTCCATGCGGATGGACCGATCCGGCCCGGGAAAACTCAACACCACCAAATCGTCCGGCGTGATCCGCACTTCGATGGGCTCCCGCTCCTGATACGAACGGTGATATACCGCATTGACCACGGCCTCTTCAATCGCCGCGTAAGGAAAATTCCAAAAGCGCTCGGCTTCGGCGCGGTCCGGATGCTTGACGACGGTTTCCTTAAGATAGTTGCGCCGAATGAAATCGAGCGCCTCGCGCGTCATGCGCGCCAGTGGACCTTGAAAAATTTTCTCGTCGAAACGATCACCGCCCGCATCTTCCGGAAACCACACCACGTCAATCTGCGTGGCAGGGAAAAATCGATGAGGAGCATCGTTGAAAAACAACAGGCCGAAATTTTTCGGAAATGGCGCCTCCGACGGACCACCCACGATATTCATTTGCCGCCCGAGCGCTTCCATCGAAAGCGTGCGCACATCGTTCGCCAGATCGCTGCCCACCTCGCGTAAAAATTCTTCGATCAAGCGGGGCGATAGATCGTCCAGCGATGCGGCCTGGTTGTAGCGGTCATCGAACGGAACCGTCGCCGCCAGACCGAGCAATTCGCGCTCGTCCTCGCCCTTGGCCCGGACGGTGCTCGATTGCTTGCGAATGTAGTACGCCCACTCCTTCGCGTCTTTCGACAGACTGACCTTGGCTTTGTAGGGTCGCGTCTCACCGCCAGGCATCCAGAGAATCAATACCGATTTCCCCTCCACCACATAGCACGCTGAAAGCGGGTGATAGCTGGGCTGCAACGCATGATGACCCAGATTCAGAATCTCCTTTTGAATCGCATCAATGCTGTCGGTATCGATGCCTTTCGGAGGCAACACCGGCCGACCATTCTTTTCTTCCACGCCGATCACAATGTAGCCGCCGCCGAGATTATGGAAATCATTCGCGAACGCGCACATCGCGTGCAGCACGCTCTCCGGATTCCAACCCGCCTTGTACTCGATGCGCTCGCCTTCGACGGTGCGCTGGCGGAGCAGGTCGGCAAGGTGGATAGGCAGCTTACTGGTCATGCTCTGCCTCCTGGGATCGCCGAGTTCCACTCGGCTCTTTTTCACCGTTTTCCAACCGCGCACTCCCCCAACCCCATTCCCCCGCCACCGTCACCAACCCCGCCTTCACCGGATTCTGCTCGATATATTCCTTCGCCGCCGCGTAATGCCGTTCATTGCGAATGTACCGATCCCAATAATCACGCTGCCACAGCGGGGTTGTCTGGGATCGCCGAGTTGCACTCGGCTTTTCTGTTTTAAAAGGCCGAGTACAACTCGGCGCTCCCGGACCCAAATCCAACAACCGCATAATCTCCCGCGTCGTATGCCGCTTCCACGCCTGCACCACCTTCGCCAGCGACCAACCCGCCACCTGTTCGATCAGCACATGCACGTGGTTCGGCATCACCACCCACGCCAGCAACCGGTAGCGCGTACCGTCGCCGAAGACAAAAGCATCCTCGACCACGCGCGCGCACTCCGCACGGCCAAGCACACACGATCCCAAACCGCTGTCGAGCAAATCCTGAATGCGCATGCGCCGCTCCACCGTGCGCTGTTCTTCCGGCAGCGCGTCCAACTCCTGCTGCATCCTCTCAATGGCCTCGCGCGGCAACGAATCCGCCAGATGAAACGTCACATGCTGAACCGCCCCCGCCGCATCAAAATGCGGCAAATACCCCCGCGAATACCACTGGGAGCGCCGAGTTGCACTCGGCTTTTCTTCCTCCACTCCACCCGCCTCAATGCCGAGTACAACTCGGCGATCCCAGAGCTCAGACATCGGACGCGCACTCCGTAGCCTCCGCCGCCGCAACCCGCACGCGGCCGGTCAGGAGGTCGTGCATGAGGCCGTGTTTTTGTTGGCGGAGTTTGGCGAGATATTGCTCCAATGAATCAGCATGATCATTCAGCGCAACTATTCTTGCTTCAATTCGCTCCTGCTCAATCGATGACGGCAACGCCACCGGAAAACGATTGAGCTGAGTGGAATTGATGGACGCCAGGTTTGTGGACTGCTTAGAACTTAGAACAAAATACTTTTTGCCAGCCTCAGACTGAGACCAGAAAGCCAAGAAATAGGATCGCAGTTGGTTATCTCTGGGTCTGACGCGGAACACATGGTTTTGGTGAATGCACGGTTTAATTTCTTCCAGCCATACAGAGCCACGCCCCAACTTGTCGAAATCGCCGCCTTCGTTCATGAGCACGTCGCCGAATCTGAGTTGCAATTTCTCAAACTGCAATCGAGACACGCGGATGGTCTTGACCTCTTTGAGATCAAAGTACCCTTCTTGAACATTCGCCACTCGAAGATAAGGAACTCCAACTTCGTCGCTGCTTTCGTTTTTCGACCCCAGCGTGACACCTGAAACAATTTCTGCCAAAGCCCCAAGTGGCTTCACCTCCCACTCCTTCGGAATCCACCCCAGCAGGGATGGTTTATAGAGATCTGGCGCTTGTTCGCGGGTGGGGCGGAGGTGGCCGTCGGGGGTGACGCCGCGGGTGAACAGGTCGTGCATCAGCCCCGCTTTGATCTGCTGATGTTTCGTAATCAGCGCCTCGGTCTGCTCAATCGCTTCGTCCAGCGTCGAAAGGATTTCGGCGATGCGGCGTTGGGCCGCAAATGGCAGCCCCGGAATTGGTAATAACGAGAGCTCTTTCGTTCCAACCGCCAGAAATGTCGAGCCTTGGCTTCGTTGATGTAGAAAGCCGATGTTCTGTTCGATCGCGTGAAGAAGATAGCTATCGTCAGCGATTTCGGGTGTTGCAAGAACAGCGGCAAGCCCGCGCCCAATGCAGTAATTTTGATCTGTCCGATTGGAAGTACCGACAGGCGCGCGGACACTGATAAGCGTCGAGCCTATTTTGGCCACGCGCAGCGGTGGTGAACAGTGGACGCGTGCCTGTGGAAATCGCGCACCAAACTCGGCGCAGCCCTGAAGGAAAGGAAGTCCCCTTTCATCGCTGTTTACTGCAAAAGCATCAGGTGACTGCCCCATCGTTATGGATGCCAACTCTTGAAGAGGG
Source organism: Gammaproteobacteria bacterium (assembly GCA_031421535.1). Classification (GTDB taxonomy): domain Bacteria; phylum Pseudomonadota; class Gammaproteobacteria; order SG8-11; family SG8-11; genus UBA6921. The sequence goes on along the minus strand of JANOOV010000063.1, from coordinate 41 downwards.
ACAAAAGAAAGAGGTTCACTCACGTCGCTCACGGCTTCCCG
>JANOOV010000062.1:0-3655 GCA_031421535.1 Gammaproteobacteria bacterium | reverse complement strand
GCGCGGGTAAGTTTGTTGTCCGTACAGGCGGCGCACTTCGGCGTGGGTAAGATACAACTGCTTCATCGCGCGCGTCATGCCCACGTAGCACAGGCGGCGTTCTTCTTCGAGGCGCCCGGGCTCTTCATTTGAGCGTTGGTGCGGGAACAGGCCTTCTTCCATGCCCGCCAAAAACACCAGCGGAAATTCCAGGCCTTTGGCTGAGTGCAGCGTCATCAGTTGCACACAGTCGTCCCAGGCGTTGCCTTGCGCTTCGCCCGCTTCCAGCGCGGCGTGTGAAAGGAACGCCGACATCGCGTCCATTTCTTCTTCGTCGCCCAACTGAAAATGGCGCGCGGCGGTGATTAATTCTTCGAGATTTTCGACGCGCGATTCCGCCTTCTCGCCTTTTTCGTTGCGGTAGTGTTCGAGCAGGCCGCTGTGTTGCAGCATGTGCTCGATGGTTTCGTGCAGATGCAGGTTCGTGGTGTGTTGCTTGAGTTGCTCGATGCGTTCCATGAATCCGCGCAGCGCATTGCCCGCGCGGGCGGTGAGTTGTTTATCACCGATCATGCGCTGTGCCGCGTCCCATAGCGTGACATTTAACTCGCGCGCCATGTCGCGTACTTGTTGCACGGTGCGATCACCGATGCCGCGCGGCGGGGTGTTGACGCTGCGTTCAAACGCCGGGTCGTCGTTGCGGTTGGCCATCAGGCGCAAATACGCCAGCGCGTCCTTGATTTCCTGGCGCTCGAAGAAGCGCAAGCCGCCGTACACTCGGTAGGGCATTGCGGCCTGGATCAACGCTTCTTCAAACACGCGCGATTGGGCGTTGGAGCGGTACAAAATCGCGGCCTCGGCGCGGCGGCCACCTTGTTCCACGTGTTGTTGAATGCGGTGAACCACGAAGCGCGCTTCGTCGAGCTCATTGAACGCCGAGTAAATGCAAATTGGGTCGCCCTTGGCGTCGTCGGTCCACAGGTTTTTCCCAAGGCGCCCTTCATTGACAGATATCAGCGCATTGGCCGCGGCGAGAATATTGCCGGTGGAACGATAGTTTTGTTCCAGCCGGATCAGCGTGGTGCCTTTGAGGTCTTTCTGGAATTTCTGAATGTTCTCGATGCGCGCGCCGCGCCAGCCATAGATGGATTGATCATCGTCGCCGACCGCGAACAGGCGCCCGGTCTCGCCAACCAGCATGCGGATCCACGCATATTGCAGCGCGTTGGTATCCTGAAACTCGTCCACCAGCACGTGCCGGAAGCGTTCGCGATAATGCGCCAGCACATCGGGGCGCTTCAGCCACAGCTCGTGCGCGCGCAACAGTAATTCGGCGAAATCCACCAGACCGGCACGCTGGCAGGCATCTTCGTACGCCTGGTAAATGCGAATCAGATTCTTCTGGTGCGGGTCGCCGTGGTGTTCCAGATGCTGCGGGCGCAAGCCCTCATCTTTGCGGCCGTTGATGAACCACATCGCCTGCTTCGGCACCCACTGTGCTTCGTCAAGACCCAGCTCCCGGATCACACGCCGCACCGCGCGTAACTGGTCTTCGCTGTCGAGGATTTGAAAATTCTCTACCAGATTGGCTTCACGCCAGTGGATGCGCAGTAGCCGGTGCGTCAGGCCGTGGAAGGTACCCACCCACAATGCGCGCGCAGGCACGTTCAACAAGGCTTCAATGCGCCCACGCATTTCATGCGCCGCCTTGTTGGTGAAAGTGACGGCGAGAATTCCGTACGGCGATGCGCCATGCGCTTCGATCACCCATGCGACTCGATGCGTGAGCACACGCGTCTTGCCGCTGCCTGCACCCGCCAACACCAGCACGTGGCCGTCGGGCGCGCACACTGCGCTGCGCTGCGCGTCGTTGAGATTTTCGAGAATACGGGTGACGTCCATGGTGCGGCGATTCTAGCAGAATAAAACTCGTGCACATGCTGCGCTTTTTTGTAGAATCGTGCCTCATCCCGTTGGAATGGAGCGAGACCATGACCACCCTGAAAATCTTTAACGACACTGCGGCAACCAAGCCGGTTGCGACTTACACCGACATCGACGCTATCGCCACCCAGTTGCACGGCGTGGGGGTGCGCATCGAACGCTGGAAGGCGAACCAGCCGCTGACCAATGACATGTCGAATGACGACATCATCGCCGCGTATCGCGAGTCGGTGGATCGCTTGATGAGCGAGTATGGCTTCAAATCGGCCGACGTGGTGGCGCTGAAACCGGATCATCCGCAGAAGACCGAGTTCCGCAAAAAATTTCTCGACGAACATCAACACAGTGATTTCGAAGTGCGCTTCTTCGTCGACGGCAAAGGGCTGTTTTACCTGCACCCGAACGATCAGGTGTACTGCCTGATGTGCGAGAAGGGCGACCTGATCAGCGTGCCCGCGAACATGAAGCATTGGTTCGACATGGGTGAGAATCCCAGCTTCAAATGCATCCGCCTGTTCACCACGCCGGAAGGCTGGGTCGCGCAATTCACCGGCGATCTGATCGCAAAGTCGTTTCCGAGCTTCGATCAATTTTGATTTAGTAAGACTTCCTGCGGTTCCTCTATTGACCCAGGCCAGCTAAGGGCTGCCCCGGTTTTCGAAGAACCTAATAGCTCCTGCTCCGCCCGCAACCAGTTCACCTCGGGTGTGTCGCTACGGTTCGATTGGCTGATTTCAAACGCACGGACGGCGATCGCCTTATGGTGTGCGAACGTTCGGACGAGGAGCAGAGGGTCCTGAGTTTCTATCCCTGTCGCGTCGAAGACCGACATTTTCGTGAGATCGCCGAAGACCGTGATCACCTCACCCTCGACAGCGGACAGGCTGGGAGCGTTTGCGTCGCTCGGAAATTCCAGTCTCAGAAACTGCGACGGTGCCTTCGCACCGGGGGCTTTTCATACCATCAAAGGTAGACGACTTTTTTAAAGGCGCTGCGTAACATCAGTTATCTAAGGCCAACCCACTATTAGGTAGTAGGTCAGTGTGCCAACAGGATAAGCAAGGTTTCTTCATCCTCGTCATTGTCTTCATCTTCGTCTTCGCCCTCATACTCACGCACCCCATATGAAGGCTGAGGACTGCCGAGTTCAATGGCCCCGAGATCCGGTGCCAAGCCGCGATAATGATCATTGATGTTAGGCAGGATCACTCCCGTATCGACGGCACCAGACTGCTTGTTGGGCCTCAGGTCTGCGGGGGCGGACAAAGGTGGCGCGCTAATGGGACCGAGTACATGATCGGCGTTTTTGAAAATGGGCGGAGTCAGTGCGACGCCGTGGTGCTCGAAAGGCGTGTTGCCTGCAAGCGAGGCAAGATCGGCGTAGAAGGAGTTGCCAAACGGATCATAGGCGGGTGGGATGCCGAGATTGTCACGCAAAAAGACGAATGCGCCGTTGGGGAACCAGCCATTGTAGTCAATCTCGACATTATTGTTGGTGCTGGGATCCATGACCAGCCACGTCCTAAGACGAAGCACGGGGTGCACCGGATTATCTGTGCCAACGATGAGGTTGTTGAAGAACTTCATGCCGTTAAGTTGCTGGGTTTTCGAGGGTTGAGACATGCCAACCCCGTTGCGAACGGAAGTATTGTGAAAGATGTAGAACCCGGTGGGATAGTTGTTAAGTTTGAAAATTCGATCGGCAACATTGTACATAACATTGCGAAAAACG
>JANOOV010000061.1:0-9501 GCA_031421535.1 Gammaproteobacteria bacterium | reverse complement strand
TGGAAAAATATTCGCTGAGCTTTTTATGCTCTTTACCCGAGCGCACGCCCCAGCCTTTGGACACCACGCCAAAATTGCTCGCGCCCCACTCGCGCGCGCGTTTGGCTTGCGCCACCAGATCGTCGTCGGGAATGTAGTTGTACACCGGTGCGGCGGTTTTATGGTGGCCGCTCTGCGCGCAGAAGGAACAATTTTCCGAGCAGTTGCCCGAGCGCACATTGGAGATGGCGCACACTTCGATCTCGTTGCCGCGATAGGTTTTGCGCAGGCGATCCGCGCCGGCCATCAGCCAGGGCAGATAGTCATGATCCAGTTGCAACAACCACAGACCTTCGTCGGCGGTGGCCTCGCCACCCGCGAGGATTCGTTCCAGAATGGTGTTGATGCGATGGTAGGTGGTGTCGTTGAGCATGGTCGGTCCCGTCCCGCAGTGTGGTTATTACGCCGGGTGATGTTAGCGTATGAGCGTCAACTGTCAAACACTATGGTGACGGCAATGTACCAATGGATAAAACATGTACAGCGCGGACTGTTTCCGGCGACCTGTGTGTTATGTGGTTGCGATGCCGCCGGAGAGCTGGACTTGTGCACCGCTTGCCGCGCCGACTTGCCGCATGTTCTGCGCGCCTGCCCGCGCTGCGGATTACCGTTGGCGACCGAAGCCGCAGGCGAGTGCGGCGCCTGTGTCACCGACCCGCCCGCGTTCACGCGCACTTCGGCGCCGTTTCGTTATGAAGACCCCGTCAAGCACCTCATCCACGCGCTGAAATTTAATCGCAAGCTGTACGTCGCGCGCGTGCTGGGCGAGCTGATGGCCGGGCACTATGAACAGCAGGGAGCACGTCCAGACGTTATCATCCCGGTGCCGTTGCACCCCGGCCGGTTACGCGAACGGGGATTCAATCAGGCGCTGGAACTGGCGCGCCCGGTGGCGGCGCGATTACACATCCCCATCAACATTCACGCCTGTGCGCGCACACGCGGTACAGCGGCGCAGTCGGACTTACCCGCTGCGCAGCGCGCCAAAAATATCCAGGGGGCGTTTGCAATGCGCGCGCAACTTCACGTGCGCCGCGTTGCGATTATCGACGATGTGATGACCACCGGTGCGACCGCTAACGAACTGGCGGGCATGCTCATCGCCCACGGTGTTGAAGAGGTACATATCTGGGTGTGTGCGCGCGCCGTAATGAGGTAGGCGCGAAAAAGCAGCGCCGACGCCATTGCTACTCCGCCTAAAGTTACCGCCGGTATCGACCGAATACCAAGGTAAGGCGGGACTACCTATGAGCGATCTACTATTGGAACCCACAGCGACGGCGCAATGGCGCCAGTTGGTGACCGATGCGCAAAATTCCGCGCACACGCGCCTGGATGAGGAACTCGAAAGTTATCTGGTGTTTCTGCTGATGCGTTTTACGCACGCGCCGCAGGTGGTGATGAGTGTTGTGGCGCTGGATTATCTGGAAAGTCAGCTGGCCCACGGCAAGCTGCGGCACGAACGGTTGCGCGAAGTCGGTGACCGTTGCCTGTTGTTTTCAGGTTTATTCCCGCAGTTGGCGCGCCGTCGTAACGTGAGCGCGGATTACTACGTGAGCGTCGGTCAGGGCGCCTACGCGGAATTGTCGGGCACGCTGAACCATAGCGTGGGCTCCATGTATCGACATTTGGCGCAAGGCTTTGTGTCGCTGATGGATGTGCTGCAAAACATGCGGCGACTGGGCGCGCAGCAACCGCTGCTCGACCCGTTGCATGCGCTGGAATTGTGGAGCCGCACCGGTAGCCGCAGCGCATGGATCGATCTGCAAACGGCCTCGACCGGCACACCGGTGGTCCCGGAAAACAACCCGCCTCACTGAAATACAGGGCGGATTCTCAAGGTATACTTGCCGCCGCAACAATCCGTTGCTATTTCAGCACCTTCAGTTTCGACCGGTTTTAGCAACGATGTTCTGGCGAAAAAAACCCACGCGGCGCACCGCGAAAAAACCATCCCGCATCACGCTCTGGTTGTGGCGTGCGCTGCTGTGCGGTTTTTTGCTGATCGCGCTGGACGCGTTTTATCTCGCGATACGCTTGCCGAATTGGGACAGCTACGCCGACGGGCCGATCAAGAAGTCACGCTTCATCGAGCGTTACGAAGCCGAACGCGCCGAGCATAAAGACTGGCCGACCTTGTCCTGGAAGCCGGTGCCGTTGTCGAGCATGCCGGGGCACCTGATTCGCATTGTGGTGATCGCGGAAGACAGTCGCTTCTTTTCCCACAGCGGTGTCGATACCGAGGCGATACAAGACGCCATTGAGCACGGCCTCGCCAAAAAACGCTTTGTTTATGGGGGCAGCACGCTGTCGCAGCAAACGGTGAAAAATTTATTTTTCAGCGCCTCGCGCAATCCGCTGCGCAAAATTCACGAGATCGTGTTCGCCTACTCGATGGAACGGCATCTGAAAAAACGCCGCATCATCGAAACCTATCTCAATATCGCGGAATTCGGTCGCGGCATTTACGGCGTGGCCGCCGCCGCACAACATTATTTTCACAAACCGGTCAGTGCGCTGAGCGCGGCCGAAGCCATCGAGCTGGCGGCAACACTGCCCGGCCCGGTGCAGCATAATCCGGCTTCGCGCACGCGCTTTTTCCTGCGCCACAAACAGACCGTCGAGCGCCACTATGCCGCGACTTTGCGGCCAGTCCCAACAACGCCGACCGCGCCAAGCGAAGACCGCGCGGAAGACGTATTGGAGGAAGAGTTGCTTCCAACCGAGCCCGACGATCAAGACGCTCAACCAATAACGCCATCGGGCGACCAAGGCGCTCAACCCGCAGCACCAGCGGACGAGACCCCTCAGCCGCCCGATGCCCCGGCTCCGGTTGAGATAACACCTGAATAACAACAGCTATACTCAAATATGTTCCGGGCCGACATAAAACTGATGAGTAAATCTACCGCGCGGTGACCTGCATGAGCGACACACACGACCTGTCCCACGTTATCGAGCCTGCGACGATCAACACACTGTCGCAGTTGCTGCTGGAGCGCGTACGCCGCACGCCACAGCGCGAAGCTTATCGTCAGTTCGATACAGCGACGCAGAGCTGGCGCAGCACCACCTGGGCGGAAGCCCTGCATGAAGTCAAGCGCTGGCGCCTAGCGTTGCAGGGAGAAGCGCTGCGGCCTTCCGACCGGATCGGCATCATGCTGGGCAACTGCCGCGAGTGGATGTTCATGGAGCAGGCGGCGCTGAGCTTGGGGCTGGTGGTGGTGCCGCTGTTCACCAACGACCGCGCCGAGAATGTCGGCTATATTTTGCATGATGCGGACGTCAAAGTATTGCTGGTCAACGGCGCGGATCATCTCGATCTGCTGAAGCCGATTCATCCGCAGCTCAGCGGTCTGTGCCGTGTATTGACGTTGCAGCCTGATGTTAACGTGTCCGGGCTCGACAACCTGCGCACAATTGCCTCGTGGTTGCCGGACGACGCACCGGCATTCACGTCCCATGCGGGCCAGTCCAACGATCTGGCCACCATTGTTTATACCTCGGGTACGACCGGCCGACCCAAGGGCGTAATGCTCAGCCACAAGAATATCTTGAGTAATGCCTACGCCGGTGTGAGTTACACCATTCCTGACGACCTGTTCCTGTCGTTCTTGCCGCTGTCGCACATGCTGGAACGCACGCTGGGTTATTACATTCCGATGATGACCGGCGCAACCGTTGCTTTTGCGCGTTCGGTAGCACAGTTGAGCGAGGATTTAGTCACGATCCGCCCTACCATTCTGATTTCAGTCCCGCGCATCTACGAACGCGTGTACGCGCGCATTCAGGAACAGCTTGCGACCAAATCCCCGTTTGCGCTCAAGTTGTTTGAGCAGGCCGTTAATGTCGGATGGGAGCGGTTCTTGATTCAACAGGGGCGCGCCCCGTGGACGCCAAAAATGCTGCTCTGGCCATTACTCAACCGGCTGGTGGCGCGCAAAATCCTGAACAAACTCGGCGGGCGTTTGCGCGTAGCGATTGCAGGCGGCGCCGCGCTCGCGCCGCACATCGCAAAAACATTTATCGGCCTGGGTCTGCCGCTGATCCAGGGTTACGGACTGACCGAAACCAGCCCCATCATCAGCGGCAACATGCCCAACGACAACCTACCCGACAGCGTCGGCGAGCCGCTGCTCGGCGTGCAAGTGCGGGTGGCGGATAACGGCGAGCTGCTCGCCAAAGGCGATGGCGTGATGCTCGGCTACTGGAACGATCCCGAAGCCACGCGACGCATCATCGACGCCGACGGCTGGCTGCACACCGGAGATAAAGTACGCATCGAGTCCGGGCATATTTTCATCACCGGGCGGTTGAAAGAAATCATCGTGCTGGCCAATGGCGAAAAAGTCGCGCCCGGCGACATGGAGCTGGCCATCGCCGCCGATCCGTTGTTTGAACACGTGATGGTCGTCGGCGAAGGGCGCCCGTTTCTCGCTGCACTGGTGTCGCTACAGTCCGAGCAATGGCAAAAGCTTGCGGCGGGTCTGGGTGTAAACCCCACTGACGTGCGCGTGCTTGACAGTAAACCGGTGATGGACGAGCTGCTGCGCCACATCGCCCCGCGCACGGTAACTTTCCCCGGCTACGCGCAGATTCGTCGCGTGGTCGTGACGCCGGAACCGTGGACCATCGACAACGGCCTGATCACGCCGACCTTAAAATTGCGCCGTGATCGCATCGTGGCGTACTTCCCCACACAGGTGCAGCAGTTGTATGCCGGGCACTAAGGCGCTGGGCTTGACGGCATTTATTTTCGCCTTCGCCGCGTTGTGCGCATGCTCGCCGCTACCGCCGAAAGACGATCCGTGGACCAGCCGCGACAAATATAAACATGCTGGAGCATCGGCCGTAATCGGCGCGCTCGCCGTGCGCGCGGCCCGCGACCGTGATACCGGCCGCTGCGACGCATTTCGCTTTGGAGCCGTCGTCAGCATCGGCGTCGGCGCGGGTAAAGAACTCCTCGACCAAGAATTCCGCCACAAGGGCTGGAGCTGGCGCGACCTCGCATGGGACACCGCAGGCGGCACGCTGGGCGCCTGGCTTGCGTCAGCGTGCTGGTGATTTCTCCAGCGTTTCATTAGTGCCAACATCAGGCGCTTGATGCAGTTGCGGCGTCGTCTAGTTCCTTTGTTTTCAATACACGGCGCGCCTAATTTGTCTGCGGGAGAGAAACAAAATGACCGAACCCACCATCGTCTGCCCAAGCTGCAAGACAGAAATAAAACTCACCGAATCGCTGGCCGCACCGCTGATCGCGGCGACACGTAAACAGTTCGAGCAGCAGCTAACGCAGAAAGACAGCGACATCGCCACGCGTGAACAGGTGATGCGCGGCAAGGAAAAACAACTTGCCGAAGATAAACGAAAACTCGATGAGCAGGTGGCAGATCAAGTGGCCGTGCAGTTAAAAACGGATCGCACCCGCATCATTGCCGAAGAATCAAAGAAAGCAAAACTCGCCAGTGCCGCAGAGCTTGACAATAAAGCACGTGAGCTGGCCGACTTGAATGAAGTGCTCAAGGTGCGCGATGCAAAGCTCGCCGAAGCGCAAAAGGCGCAAGTCGAACTCATCAAGAAACAGCGTGAGCTCGATGACGCCAAACGTGAGCTGGAGCTCACCGTAGAAAAGCGCGTGCAGGAAGGGCTTAATGCCACTCGCCAGCAAGCCAAAAAAGAAGCCGAGGACGAACAGAAACTCAAGGTCATGGAGAAGGAGCAAACCATTGCCGCGATGCAGAAACAGATTGAGGAGCTCAAGCGCCGCGCCGAACAGGGCTCACAGCAATTGCAAGGTGAAGTTCAAGAACTGGAACTTGAGAACCTGTTGCGCTGCAAATTCCCTTTCGACACCATCGAACCCGTACCCAAGGGCGAATACGGCGGGGACGTGCTGCACCGCGTGGTTGGTGCGGGCGGCCAATGCGGTGGCAGCATTTTGTGGGAGTTCAAGCGCACCAAAAACTGGAGCGACGCGTGGCTGGCAAAACTTCGCGATGACCAGCGCAGCGCGAAGGCGGAAATCGCCGTGATCGTGAGCCAGGTGTTGCCCAAAGGCGTGGAAACTTTCGAAATGGTCGAGGGCGTGTGGGTCACACACCCGCGCGCCGCATTGCCGGTGGCCATGATTTTGCGCCAGTCCTTGCTGGAGCTTGCCCTGGCGCGGCAGATGTCCGAAGGCCAGCAAACCAAAACCGAAATGGTCTACCAATACCTCACTGGCCCGCGTTTCCGCCAGCGCGTGGAAGCCATCGTCGAAGCGTTTTCCACCATGCAGGAAGACCTCGACAAGGAACGCAAAGCCATCATGAAACAATGGGCCAAACGCGAGGAACAAATTGAGCGCGTGATGGGGGCGACGGTCGGGATGTATGGGGATTTGCAGGGGATCGCGGGGAAATCGTTGCAGGAGATTGAGGGGTTGAGTTTTCCGGCGCTTGAAGACGGCACAACTTTGTAGTTGCGAAAGGTGAGTGACTTGTCCAATGAGTCGGTGCAGATAGTAGACTACCGAACCAATTAGATTCAGCGAGGGAGAAGCATTATGGCCAGCGGCAAAATATTAAGGCAATTGGTAAAGGCGGGCGCGACCGGGGATACATCTGCTTTCCGTCAGGCATCCGAGGCCATTATTCACGAGGAGCGGCAGAAGCAGCATCATTTGCTTGCCAACGACCTGGAACAAATCCTTTATGGCGGCAGCCGTCGCCCTATATCAACGGCCACTCGCGGACTCTCGGAACGCATCCCTGTGGATCAAGAACGCGGCTTGCCGCTCCTTGGTCTTCGCGATCCCGCACGCGGTATGGAAGAGGTTGTTCTGTCCGAAGAAAACCAGCAGGTCATCGAAGACATACTCGAACAACACCACCGTGCTGATGTGCTCAGAAGCTACGGCCTACGTCCTGCGGACAAAATGCTATTTTGCGGCCCGCCGGGTTGCGGCAAGACTCTCACGGCAGAGGTTGTTGCCACGGAACTGAGCCTACCGCTCGCGCTCATTCGGATTGACAGTGTGGTGTCCTCCTATTTAGGCGAAACGGCCAGTAATCTGCGCAAGGTCTTCGACTTCATCGACTCCACTCCGATGGTGGTACTTTTCGACGAATTCGATGCTTTAGGTAAAGAGAGGGCGGATGCCAGCGAACACGGCGAACTCAAGCGTGTGGTCAACGCTGTGCTGCAAATGCTGGACGCCTATCAGGGCAAGAGCCTCATCATTGCGGCGACTAACCACGAAGGCATGCTCGACTCCGCGATCTGGCGGCGCTTTGAGGAAGTGCTGGTATTTGGCCCCCCTACGCGGGGGCAGCTTGCGCAGCTTCTAAAGATCAAATTGCGCGGTGTACGCCGCGATTTTGAATTGGACGACGAGCGGGTTCTTTCATTTTTTTCGGAGATGTCCCATGCCGACGTGGAGCGCGTGTTACGGCATGCCATCAAGGACATGATCCTCAAGGGACAGGAGTTCCTCCAACTTCGCCATATTGAAAAAGCTCAGCAGCGTGAGTTGAACAGAAAGCGACAACTGTCAGGGGTGTAAGACGCAATGGAAGCCTATCCCCATCTAAGGTTTGAGCGCGAGCAACCCGTCAAACAGAAGCGGTCCGGGCAACCTCCCCGCTTTTCGAGACCAGCAGACTTGCCTGCGCATGCTCGCAAGCTCCAGGAAAGTCTTACGACCTCAATTGAGAAGGCCGGCAAAGACGTCGGTGGTTTTGACGACCGTCCGCTTTTCAAGTTGAAGGTCGGCGCGCTGCCACCGGAACAAATTGAGCAAGCATTCCCCGGCGTTGAGGTGGTAAGCCAAGAAGATGGCGGCTACGCGCTGGCCTTCGCCAACAAGACTGCACTTGATGAATTTGAGGCCAGGCTTAGCCAACTTGCCGATGGTAAGACGCCCAAGTACGCCAACATCCTCTATGCATTGGAAGCATTCGAACATTGGGCGCCGGAAGATCGTATGGGCTGGGCCTTGAGGCATGATGGACTTCCAGCGCAGGAACCTTTCATCCTTGATGTGGAGTTGTGGCCTCTTGGGCGACGCGACGAGCGCGAGGCAATGACAACAGCCTTCAATGCCTGGCTGGTGAAAGAGGGAGCCGTAATACTGGATCGCATCAACGCGGAAGACTTGGTTGCCTATCGCCTGAAAACGTCACGTGAACAGGCCGAGGCGTTATTGAGACACCGTGATGTTCGTGCTGCTGACTTGCCGCCGCGGTGGGGGCTGGAACTTGGCGTCATGCAGCTTGATATTCAGGAGGTCACGCAATCCGCGCCGCTGGCTAACGCCCCATTGGTGGCGGTACTCGATAGTGGCATCGCCAAAGGCCACCCGTTGCTTGCCCCGGCGTTGGGTGATGCACAGGGTTTTCTGCTCCCAGACAAAGCGTCCCATGACGACGACGGCCATGGAACTATCGTTGCAGGTATCGCACTCTATGGGGATGTCGAAGCCTGCGCCCAGGCTAAAGAATTTATCCCACAGCTGCGCCTATTGAGTGGGCGCGTGCTCGATCACAAAGCCGAATCCGATGCGCGTTTCATCGAGAACATCGTGGACGAAGCGGTAAGGTATTTCCACGAGAATTATGGCTGCCGTGTTTTTAACCTTTCCTACGGTAACCTGAACAAGCCCTACCTTGGAGGTCGGGTTGGTGGTCTCGCGTATACCCTCGACCGGCTTGCGCGTGAACTGGATGTGCTCTTCGTCGTACCGACGGGAAACTTCCGGGATGTACCTGTCGATTGGTTGAAAACCGAATATCCGCGTTACCTGTTGCGCGACGAAGCCAAGCTGGTCGATCCGGCTCCAGCGTTAAACGTGCTTACTGTTGGGAGCCTTGCCCGCTGGGATCGGAGTGCTAATACATTGCGTTGGCCAGACGACGTGCCGGAAAACCCGATTGCGCAAAGAGACCAACCCTCACCCTTTACCCGTTGCGGGTATTCCGTCAAAGGAGCCATCAAACCCGAGTTGGTGGCCTATGGTGGAAACCAAGCCATTGGTCCCCGTGGAGGGCTCGTGTCGAATCGGTGGCTGGGGGAATTGTCCACCGGCAAAGATTTCGCTGAGGGACGTTTGCTTTCTGAAAGAGCAGGCACAAGCTTCGCGGCCCCTCATGTTGCCCATGCCGCCGCTCGATTGTTGGCGGAAGTACCCAATGCCAGCACGAATCTTCTCCGCGCGTTGCTGATTGCGAACGGAAGGATACCTACCGCCAGCCATGATCTTTTCCGTGGTGAGGAAGACCAACTCGCGCAAGTAGTTGGTTACGGAATGGTCGATGTTTCCAATCTGTACCGCTCCACCGAGGAGGAGGTGATTTTGATTTCTGAATCGGCCCTCATCGACAAACATCATCACTTCTACGAAGTACCGATCCCAGAGAGCTTCTACAATAGTGGCAATAAAAGTCGCAGACGTGAAATCACCGTCGCGTTCGCACACTGCCCACC
>JANOOV010000060.1:0-5317 GCA_031421535.1 Gammaproteobacteria bacterium | reverse complement strand
AGCCCGGTCGCTAACGCCGTGCCGAGCAGGTCCGACGATTCACGCAGCGCCTGCCGGGCGTGCTCCTTCGTGACATATTGCAGAAAGCGCTTGGGCGATACGCCTGCCCATTCTGAAAACACGCGTTGCAGGTGATATTCACTCAGGTTGACGGCGGCGGCAATGTCGCCCAGTGCGGGCTGCCGATAGGCGCTGGCGCGGATAAACTCAATGGCACGCGCCACGACCGCGTAATGCCTGCCGGTGTCGTCCAGCGGTAGGTCACGCATTCGCATCGACCTTTTTTGCAAACAGATTTCCCGGTGAAAAATTAGTCACCAGCGCCGTTCCGATGATCACCGTAACCGAGCCCGCTACGGTGTGCCAGCCGACCACTTCGTCAAGGAACAAAAATCCCCAGAGCACGCCGAACACGGGAATGAGAAACGTCACCGTCAGCGCGGATGCCGCACCCAGATCGGCCACCAGGCGGAAATACAGCAGGTAGGCAATTCCAGTGCATAGCACGCCCAGCGCCAAAACGGCCATCATAATGCCGACACCTGGCACGACACTGGCTGGAAAGAACGGCACGGCCGGAGCGATCAACAGCGTCGCCGCCCACATGCTGCCGTGCGCGTTGGCAAACGGTTCAACCGATTTGGCGGCTTTAGCGTAGTTGATCGCGATACCGTACGAGCATGCCGCACCCAAGGAAGCCACAATCGCCATCCCGGCACCTGGCCGTAATGCGATTTCGTCAAAACCAACCAATACAGCGACCCCGGTCACTCCCAGAAACAAGCCGAATACTGTTTTTCCTGACAACGCATGTCGCGTCCACACCGCAGCAATGATCGCCCCCCAGATGGGAGAGGTTGCATTCAGGATCGCGAGCAGTGATACCGAAATCGTCTGCGCAGCGAAACTAAACAACAAAGCGGGTAATGCGGAATTGAAAAGACCGAGAACCAGAAAGTGCTTCCAGTGCGTTTTGATATCCAATCGCCGGTTAAACAGCACGCTTATTCCGGCGAGAAACAGCGCAGCCAAACCTACACGCCACTCGACCAGTAGTGCCGGGCCGAGGATGGGCACACTGATGCGCGTGAAAAGAAATGAGGCACCCCAAATGGCCGCCAGAGTGACGAGGCGGATCAGGCTTGCTGCGTCCATTTGAGTCCCTTTCGATTAAATAAATTCAGTATGCGAAAGTGCGGTTAAGGTCGCCACCCGATTCTTGCGGGTTAGTGGTCGCTGACACAATTCAATCAGGGATTAAGTGTTGCGCTTGCTTAAATAAAGCAAAGAAATTCCGCGTCGAGTGCTCGGCGATTTCGTCGTAGTGGATGCCGCGCACCTCGGCGATTTTTTCGGCAACATGGCGCGTATAGCCAGGATAATTCGGCCGACCGCGATGTGGAATCGGCGCCAGATACGGCGAATCGGTTTCCACCAGCATTCGATCCAACGGCACCTTGGCGGCGACGTCACGCAATGCGTTGGCGGTTTTAAACGTGACGATGCCCGAAAAGGAAATGTAAAAACCCAGATCCAATGCGCGTTGCGCAGCCGCCCAATCCTCCGAAAAGCAGTGCATCACGCCGCCGATATCACGCGCGTTTTCCGCGTCGAGAATGCGCAAGGTATCGTCGGTTGCGTCACGCATGTGAATGATCAGCGGTTTACGGACCTGCTTCGCCGCCGCGATATGACGGCGCAGCCGCTCGCGCTGCCAGTCCAGATCGCCGTCGCTGCGGAAGTAATCCAGGCCGGTTTCGCCGATGGCCACGATTTTCGGATCGGCGGCGAGTTGCACCAATTCTTCAACGCTCGGGTCGCGGCCGTCGCGCTCGTTGGGATGTACGCCCACCGACGCGTATACGTTGGCATGCGGGCGAATCATTGCCATCATCGGCGCCCAGCGTTCCAGGGTCACCGACACGCACAGCATATGTGTCACGTCCTGCTCCGCAGCAGCGTCGAGTACGCCGCGCAGCTCGCCGTTCCACGGCGTGAGGTCAAGCATGTCCAGATGGCAGTGTGAATCGACGAGCATCGGCGTTTTCCAAGGTTAGTATTTCGACGCAAAGATACCGTGGAAAACCAACTTCTTCTACGGGAAGAAAACAGGGCCATACCCCACGCATTGAAAACGTAATGCTTGACTTCACTCCCCGGATTCGATGATTATAAGAACAGACAGGTCTGTCTCTTTTATCTGGAGTACCACCATGCAAGACAAAGCTCGCTTGATCCAACCCGTGGTGATGAGCGGATTTATGGCATTCATGATGACCGCAGTGATCACCTACATGAACATCGGTTTAGTTGCCGACTTCATTGCTCGCTGGCTGCACGCATTTGCCGTTGCCTGGCCGCTGGCGGCGCTCGCGGCGTTCATCGCGTTACCCATTTCGCAGCGCATCACCCGCGCGCTCCTCCTTCGATTTGACGGCATAAAGCAACCATAAGGAGCACGTCATGGCACCACGCATCGCGACCGCAAAACGCGGCACCCCGGCGGAAAGAATCCTCAAAGTCGCCGACAAACTTTTTTATCAAGACGGGATACGTGCGGTCGGCGTCGACCGCCTGATCTCTGAAAGCGGTGTTGCAAAAGCATCTTTTTACCGGGCGTTTCCGTCGAAAGACGATTTAGTTGCCGCCTGGCTCGACATCCGCGACCAGCACTGGCGCACGTGGCTGCAAGATACCGTCGATCAGCTTGCACCGCGCGCCCAAGACAAGCCGCTGGCGGTTTTCGACGCGCTCGATGCACGCTTTCGGCAGGCGACATTTCGCGGCTGCGCGTTCATTAACACCATCACCGAATTGGCGCGGCTCGATCATCCCGGTGCGCACGCCGCGCGGCGGCACAAAGAGTCGGTCAGAACACTGCTGGCGTCCCTGCTCAAAGAGGCTGGCTATAAAGATTTTGAAGCGCTCGCGGTGATTTTTTTACAACTCATCGACGGCGCAATTGTCGCGGCGGTACGCGAGGGCAAGCCCGACGCCGCGCTGCGCGCCAGGCAGCTCGCCGAACTGGTGCTCGCCGCGCGCCCGAGAAAACTGAAATAAATTTTTCAACTTTAAACCACCAGGAGGTACTCCCCATGCAACGCATCAACTTGATTGACCCCGCACATGCCACCGGACGCGCGAAAGAACTGCTCGACAAGACGCAAGCGCAACTCGGCCGCGTGCCTAACCTTTACAAGGCGATGGCGAATTCGGCGGCGGCACTCGATGGCTACCTGAGTTTCCGGGGCGCCTTGGTTCAGGGCAAGTTAACCGCGCCACTGCGGGAGCAAATTGCACTACTCACCGCTGCGTTGAACGCCTGCGAATACTGTGTTTCCGCGCATGCGTTTCGTGGCCAAAAATTAGGCTTGCTGCCGGAAGAGCTGGCGCTCAATCAAACTGCCGTGGCGAGCGATTTGAAAACCCAGGCCGCACTGACTTTTGTTAAGACGTTAATGAAGAAAAGTGGCGCCATCGACGACGCCGAGTTTAACGCGCTAAAAGCAGCAGGTTGGAGCGATGAAGAAGCGGGCGAGATCGTTGCGCATGTCGCGCTGAATGTGTTCTCGAATTATTTCAATCATGTTGCGCAACCGGAGCTGGATTTTCCGCTGACCAGGCTGGCGTAGGAAATAAGGATTACATCGTGTGCGTAGGACGATCCGACTTCAGCCCACCACCGAGAAACGCTTCGATTTTGTTGCGCACCGCGCCGTTGTCCTGAACGGAAAATTGCACACCGATGCCGGCGACGCGATTGCCCTGCGCGCCTTTGGGCGTAACCCACACGATCTTGCCCGCCACCGGAATTTTTTCCGCGTCTTCCATCAGCGACAGCAGCATGAACACTTCGTCGCCGAGGTTGTAGGTTTTGTTGGTGGGAATAAACAACCCGCCATTTTTGATAAACGGCATGTAGGCCGCGTACAGCGACGATTTGTCTTTAATGGTCAGGGACAGGATTCCGCCCTGACGCAGCGGCGGCATGCCCCCCGGCGGCGTACTCATGGTATCGGCCTTGTTGATATAGTCACGAACTGGCGCTCCCAGGCAATCAGTACATCTTCCACAACCATTTGTTGGTTGAGTGGCACGTCGACTTCCTGCTGCGCCTGCTTGACGCGATCCGACCAGCGAAACAACGTTTGGACATCAACCTTGCGCGCCAATTCATCCAGTAAAGGGGCAGCATCGACGTTATTTAATAACGACGGGGCGGCATCAAACTTTAGCCGCAGCATGTCGTTGACACACGAGCTGATCCACAGCCACGCCTGCTTCATGCCCGCCTTGTGCCAGCGCTCGGCTACCGCGACGGGATCGCTCTTGCCCAACGCCACATCGCGCAAGTCTGCCAACAATTTCGCACGCTGTTCCAACGCGCCGTCTTGCTGCAATTGCAATGCACGCAGCGGTGCGCCCTGTGCCAGCGCCAATAACGTCGCAGCGTCTTGGGCGGTGCACGCCTCCCGATGCTGCTGCAACCACGCGGCGCCTGTAGTGCGCATCGGCACCGTAAAATCCAGCCGCTGACAGCGGCTGCGCACCGTCGCCGGTAAACTGCTCGGGCGCGTGGTGACCAGCATGATCAAGGTTTTTCCCGCCGGTTCTTCCAGAGTTTTCAACAGCGCATTGGCCGCCGCCATGGTCATGCGTTCGGCCGGTTCGATCATCACGATTTTATGCCCGCCGCCGTAACTGCTCAGCGCGTTGAACTCGCGCAGCGCGCGGATTTGGTCGATGGAAATCGACTTGCCTTCTTCTTCCGGCAGCACCCGCGAAATGTCGGGATGCGACCCCGCGAGAAATAACCGGCAGGGCGAACAGGTTCCGCACGCAATACCCTGCGCATCAGGCTGCGCGCACACCAGACTGTGCGCGAGCGCATTGGCGAAGCGCAATTTGCCTAAGCCCGCCACGCCGCAGAGCAACAACGCGTGCGGCAATTGATCGCTGCGATGGCGCGCTTGCACGCGCTGCCACAATTCGGCATGCCAAGGTAAGGGTGGGTCTAGGGGTTGCGACAAAATTCCTCCAACGCCTTGTAAGCTAAGCCGCCGCAAACCAACGACGCCTATGAATATGAAGTACCGCAGCTTTATAGTGCGTGTGGGTTATCTAATAACCGGCGCTGCATCGTCAGTGCGGGGAGTTCGTGCGCATGGCGCATATATGGTCTCCTCCCGCATTGCAAGGCCGCGTGTGTTAAATGACATGGAACAGGTTGCTGCCATATATCCGGCCTCAAAGTGGGAGGTGTTGAATCTCCCGGGCCACGATGTCGTTCGCGCGTATCGTCCTCATCACGCTATCG
>JANOOV010000059.1:0-23897 GCA_031421535.1 Gammaproteobacteria bacterium | reverse complement strand
TCGCTCGACATGAAAAAAGAGATGGATCGCCTGCGTGAGGAGTTACCCAACACGACGGCGGAAACCAAGTCGAAGAAAATCGCCAAGCGCCTGAAGCTGATCGAGTCGTTCCTGGCCTCGGGCAACAAGCCGCAATGGATGATCATGACGGTGCTGCCGGTGTTGCCGCCGGATCTGCGTCCGTTGGTGCCGCTCGACGGCGGCCGGTTTGCGACTTCGGATTTGAATGATTTATATCGTCGCGTGATCAATCGCAACAATCGCTTGAAGCGGTTGCTGGACCTGAACGCCCCCGACATCATCGTGCGCAACGAAAAGCGCATGCTGCAAGAAGCGGTCGATGCACTGCTCGACAACGGCCGCCGTGGCCGCGCCATCACCGGTTCTAATAAGCGTCCGTTGAAGTCGCTGGCCGACATGATCAAGGGCAAGCAGGGTCGCTTCCGCCAGAATCTGCTGGGCAAGCGCGTCGATTATTCCGGCCGTTCCGTGATCGTGGTGGGCCCGACATTGCGCCTGCATCAATGCGGACTGCCGAAGAAAATGGCGCTGGAATTGTTCAAGCCATTTATTTTCAGCAAGCTCGAATTACGCGGTTTGGCCACCACGATTAAAGCTGCGAAAAAGATGGTGGAACGCGAAGGTCCCGAAGTGTGGGACATCCTCGAAGAAGTGATTCGCGAACATCCGGTGTTGTTGAACCGCGCACCGACGCTGCATCGCTTGGGTATCCAGGCGTTCGAGCCGGTGTTGATTGAAGGCAAGGCGATTCAGTTGCATCCGCTGGTATGTACCGCATTTAACGCGGACTTCGATGGCGACCAGATGGCCGTGCACGTGCCGCTGTCGATTGAAGCGCAGATTGAAGCGCGCGCGCTGATGATGTCCACCAACAACGTGCTGTCACCTGCGAACGGCGAGCCGGTGATCGTGCCGACGCAAGACGTGGTGCTCGGTCTTTACTATATGACGCGCGACCGTGTGAATGCCAAAGGCGAAGGCAGCGTATTTGTCGACACCGCCGAAGTGCACCGCGCCTATGAAAGCCGCGCGGTGGATTTGCACGCGAAAGTGCGCGTCCGCATGTGCAACACGGTGGTCGGCACCAAAGGCGAGCGGCAGAAAATCACCGCGCTGGTCAGCACCACGGTGGGTCGCGCACTGTTGTCGGAAATTTTACCCGATGGCTTCCCGTTTGAATTGATCAACCGGCCGATGACGAAGAAAGCTTCGTCATCCATCATTAATGTCTGCTATCGCGACCTGGGTTTGAAAGAAGCGGTCATTTTTGCGGATCGCCTCATGTATATGGGCTTCCACTACGCGACGCGCTCCGGTGTATCGATCGGTGTGAACGATATGGTGGTGCCGGAGGAAAAGCAAAAAATCATCGGTGCGGCGGAAACACAGGTCAAGGAAATCGAAGACCAGTACACGTCGGGGTTGGTGACCAACGGCGAACGCTACAACAAGGTCGTGGACATCTGGTCGCGTGCTAACGACCAAGTCGCCAAAGCGATGATGGAAAAACTTGGCTCGGAAGAAGTCATCGATGCCAAAGGTAATAAAGTGCGGCAGGCGTCATTCAATCCGATTTACATGATGGCCGACTCCGGTGCGCGCGGTAGCGCGGCGCAGATTCGTCAGCTCGCGGGTATGCGTGGTTTGATGGCCAAGCCCGATGGCTCCATCATCGAAACGCCGATCACTGCGAACTTCCGCGAAGGTCTGGACGTGTTGCAATACTTCATTTCCACGCACGGCGCGCGTAAAGGGTTGGCCGATACCGCACTTAAGACCGCGAACTCCGGGTATCTGACGCGGCGTCTGGTCGATGTCGCGCAGGATTTGGTGGTCACCGAAGTGGACTGCGGCGCCACCGATGGCTTGATGATGACTCCGTTGATCGAAGGCGGTGATGTTGTCGAAGCCTTGCGTGAGCGTGTACTTGGGCGTGTGGTTGCGCAGGATGTGTTGACCGCCAAGGGCAAGGTTGCCGTGAGTGCCGGAACGCTGCTCGACGAAAAAATGGTCGATCTGCTGGAAGAAATGAGCATCGATCAACTGCTGGTGCGCTCGACCATCACCTGCCGTTCGCGCTATGGCGTGTGTGCCTCTTGTTATGGTCGCGACCTGGCGCGTGGACATTTGGTCAATATGGGTGAGGCGGTGGGTGTGATTGCCGCGCAATCCATCGGCGAGCCGGGCACCCAGTTGACGATGCGTACCTTCCATATCGGCGGTGCGGCGTCACGTTCCGCTTCGGCCAACAACATCGAAGTTAAGTCCAAAGGCACCATCAAGCTGCACAACATTAAAATCGTTGCGCACAAGAGCGGCAACGCCGTGGCGGTTTCCCGCTCCGGTGAAATTACCGTGGTGGATGCGCATGGCCGTGATCGCGAGCGTTACAAGTTACCCTACGGCGCCGTGATCTCCGTGCAAGACGGAGCCGAGGTTAATCCCGGTCGCATTGTTGCAACCTGGGATCCGCATACCCACCCGATCATCACCGAGGTGGCAGGGCGCGTGAAGTTCTTCGACTTTATTGAAGGCGTTACCGTACAGCGTCAGGTGGACGAAGTGACGGGCTTGAGCAGTCTGGTGGTGACTGATCCGAAACAACGTGGTGGTGCAGCCAAAGACTTGCGCCCCATCGTCAAGCTCGTCGATGCAAAAGGTAAAGACCTGCTGCTGGTGGGTACCGAGATTCCGGCGAGTTACTTCTTGCCCGGTGGTGCAATCGTGAGTCTCGAGGACGGTACCGAAGTGGCGGTGGGCGACGTCGTTGCGCGCTTGCCGCAGGAGTCGTCCAAGACGCGTGATATCACCGGTGGCTTGCCGCGCGTCGCCGAGTTGTTTGAAGCTCGCAAACCCAAAGAGCCCTCCATTCTTGCCGAGATCACCGGCACGGTCAGTTTCGGTAAAGAAACCAAGGGCAAGCAGCGCTTGTTAATTACCCCTGCCGATGGCGGCGAACCACACGAGGAAATGATTCCCAAGTGGCGCCACATCACGGTGTTTGAAGGCGAGCATGTGGAGCGCGGCGAAGTCATCGTGGAAGGCGCGCCCAATCCGCATGACATTTTGCGCTTGCTGGGTGTTGAAGCGCTGGCCAACTACATCGTTAACGAAGTGCAGGACGTCTATCGTCTGCAGGGCGTGAAAATCAACGATAAGCACATCGAAGTCATCGTGCGGCAGATGCTACGCAAGGTGGAGATCAAATACTCCGGCGATACGCGCTACCTGAAAGGCGAGCAGTTGGATCGCCACCGTGTGGGCGAGGAAAATGATCGCGTCATCGCTGCGGGCAAACAGGCCGCGATTGTTGAGCCCTTGTTGCACGGCATTACCAAGGCGTCGTTGGGTACCGATTCGTTTATCTCGGCGGCATCCTTCCAGGAAACGACGCGGGTGTTGACCGAAGCCTCGGTAACGGGTCGTGTCGACTTGTTACGTGGTTTGAAGGAAAACGTCATCGTCGGGCGCCTGATCCCGGCAGGTACGGGTATGGCCTACCACTTGGAGCGTCGGCGACGACGTGCGGAAGCCGGTGGCTTGACCGAGCAGTCAGCGCGCGGACTGAGCGAGGCGGCGGGTAGCGAAGTAGAAGAGATCATGGAGTAGTGGCTGGAACGGTGGCTATTTCACGGGCGCAGCATTTAACGCAGTAAATTTGAGTGGGTGTTAGTCGGCAGAAAACGCGAACGCAACCAAGATAAGTTTTCGTTCGCGCTTGACAGTCTTTAAGTGTCTGCCTAGAATCCCCGCTCCTTACGGACAGGCCGGGTTTCCCTGCCTGTCATTTTATTTAGAGGGTTGGAGTAAATAATGGCCACAGTCAACCAGTTGGTGCGCAAACCACGCATCCGCATCGTTAAAAAAAGCAAGATGCCGGCGCTGGAGTCCTGCCCGCAAAAACGTGGCGTGTGTACCCGTGTGTATACCACGACTCCGAAAAAGCCGAACTCGGCGTTGCGTAAGGTTGCCAAAGTGCGCCTGACTAACGGCTATGAAGTCATTACCTATATCGGTGGCGAAGGCCACAATTTACAAGAACACTCTGTCGTGTTGATTCGCGGTGGCCGTGTAAAAGACCTGCCGGGCGTGCGTTACCACGTGGTGCGCGGCAGTCTCGACACCTCAGGAGTACAGAATCGTAAGCAGAGTCGTTCCAAGTACGGCGCCAAGCGTCCCAAGTCTTAATTTGCCGGGCAAAGTTTAAACAGGAATATTCAGCGTATGTCGCGTAGACGAGTTGCAGCAAAACGAGCAGTCATTCCCGATCCCAAGTTCGGTGACGTGTTGCTTTCAAAGTTCATCAATACGGTGATGAAAAGCGGCAAGAAGTCGGTCGCCGAGAAAATCATCTACGGCGCCTTGGTGCGCATCGAAGAAAAGAAAAAGACCGATCCGCGCGAATTGCTGACCAAGGCGCTGGACAATGTTCGCCCGATGGTTGAAGTCAAGTCCCGTCGCGTCGGTGGCGCGACTTATCAGGTTCCGGTCGAAGTGCGTTCTGAGCGTCGCAATGCTTTAGCGATGCGCTGGTTGGTCGAAGCCGCACGCGCCCGTAGCGAGAAGTCGATGGGTATGCGTCTGGCGGGTGAAATCATGGATGCAGCCGAGAGCAAAGGCACGGCGGTCAGAAAGCGCGAAGATGTACATCGCATGGCTGAGGCTAATCGAGCTTTCGCTCATTATCGCTGGTAGTCGCAGCACAAAGTTCATTGCAGATTTTAGGTAGAGGTTTTTTCCGTGGCCCGCAAAACTCCCATCGAGCGTTACCGCAATATCGGTATCATGGCGCACATTGACGCCGGTAAAACCACGGCTACGGAACGCATTCTATTTTACACCGGCGTGTCGCATAAAATCGGCGAAGTGCACGATGGTGCGGCGACCATGGACTGGATGGAGCAGGAGCAAGAGCGCGGTATCACAATCACCGCTGCGGCCACGACCTGCTTCTGGAGTGGCATGGCCAAGCAGTTTCCCGAGCATCGCTTCAATATCATTGATACGCCCGGCCACGTCGACTTCACCATTGAAGTCGAGCGCTCGCTGCGCGTACTGGATGGTGCGATTTTCGTGTTATGTGCGGTAGGTGGTGTGCAACCACAATCCGAGACCGTGTGGCGCCAAGCGAATAAATATCATGTCCCGCGCCTTGCGTTCGTCAACAAGATGGATCGTGCCGGTGCGAATTTCCTGAATGTAGTGAAGCAGCTGCGTGAGCGCCTCGGGGCTCGCCCTGTGCCGCTGCAATTGCCC
Organism: Gammaproteobacteria bacterium; assembly: GCA_031421535.1. Taxonomy (GTDB): domain Bacteria; phylum Pseudomonadota; class Gammaproteobacteria; order SG8-11; family SG8-11; genus UBA6921. The sequence goes on along the minus strand of JANOOV010000059.1, from coordinate 18,620 downwards.
ATTGGCCAGGAAGAAAAATTTGTCGGCGTCGTTGATCTGATCAAGATGAAGGCGATTTACTGGGATGATGCGTCCCAGGGTATGCAGTTTGAGGAAAAAGAAATTCCCGCAGATATGGTTGCGGCGTGTAACGACTGGCACGAAAAAATGGTGGAAGCAGCCGCCGAAGCAAATGAAGCCTTGTCAGAAAAATACGTGGGCGGTATCGCGTTAACGACTGAAGAAATCATCGCTGGCTTGCGTGAACGCAACATCAAGATGGAAATCGTGCCGGTATTGTGTGGTTCGGCTTTCAAGAATAAAGGCGTGCAAGCGGCGCTGGATGCGGTGATTCATTTCTTGCCCGCGCCTATAGATGTTCCGGCCATTGTTGGTCATCTGGACGACAAAGACTCAACCAAAGCTGAGCGTCATGCGTCCGACGAAGAGCCGTTCTCCGCGTTGGCATTCAAGATCATGACGGACCCGTTTGTCGGTACCTTGACCTTTTTCCGTGTGTACTCGGGCGTATTGAATTCCGGCGACACTTTATTTAACCCGGTTAAAGATCGCAAAGAACGCATCGGTCGTATGGTGCAGATGCACGCGAACACGCGTGAAGAATTAAAAGAAGTGCGCGCTGGTGATATTGCTGCTGCGGTAGGTCTGAAAGACGTCACTACGGGCGACACGCTGTGTAGTTTGGATGACATCATTACCCTAGAGCGCATGGAATTCCCCGAGCCGGTGATTTCCGTTGCGATTGAGCCCAAGACCAAGCCCGATCAAGAGAAGATGGGCATTGCGCTGAGCAAATTAGCGCAGGAAGATCCGTCATTTCGTGTGCGTTCCGACGAAGAAACCGGCCAGACGATTATTTCGGGTATGGGCGAGTTGCACTTGGAAGTCCTCGTCGAGCGCATGCGCCGCGAGTTCAAAGTTGAAGCCAATGTGGGCGCGCCGCAGGTGGCCTACCGCGAAACCATTCGCAAGTCGGTCGAGAGCGAAGGTAAGTTCGTGCGCCAATCCGGTGGGCGCGGTCAGTACGGTCATGTGTGGTTGCGTATTGAGCCGCAAGAAGTGGGCAAAGGTTTCGAGTTCGTCAATGAAATCGTCGGTGGTACCGTGCCGCGTGAATACATTCCGGCGGTACAAAAAGGTATCGAAGAGCAGTTACAAAACGGCGTGCTCGCGGGTTACCCAGTAGTCGACGTGAAAGTCTCGATTTTCGATGGCTCATATCACGACGTTGACTCGAATGAGATGGCGTTTAAAATCGCCGGCTCGATGGGCTTTAAGGATGGTTGTGCGAAAGCCAGTCCAGTGTTGCTCGAACCGATCATGAAAGTGGAAGTGGTTACACCTGAACAAAACATGGGTGATGTTATCGGCGACTTGAATCGGCGTCGGGGTGTCATTCAGGCGATGGAAGATTCGGTTTCCGGCAAAGTCGTGCGCGCGGAGGTTCCGCTTGCGGAAATGTTTGGTTACTCCACGGATTTACGTTCCGCGACCCAAGGGCGCGCGACCTACACCATGGAATTCGGTCATTACACCGAAGCTCCGGCCAGTGTCGCTCAGGCGGTAATCAAGAAGTCGAAGCAATAAATAGTAAGAATTGTGCGAGCGGAACAGCGCGCGCAGAGATGTTTGGCCCGCTAAATTTTGTATTGATGATTGAGAAAGGTGCTTAGCCATGTCCAAAGGTAAATTCGAACGAACCAAGCCACACGTCAACGTCGGGACCATTGGTCACGTCGATCACGGCAAGACCACGCTGACGGCCGCGCTGACCAAAGTGCTGGCGGAGAAATACGGTGGCGAGTTCAAAGCCTACGACCAGATCGACGCCGCCCCCGAAGAGCGCGCGCGCGGCATCACCATTGCCACCGCCCACGTCGAATACGAATCCGCGATGCGCCACTACGCCCATGTGGACTGCCCCGGCCACGCCGACTACGTCAAAAACATGATCACCGGCGCCGCCCAAATGGACGGAGCGATTCTAGTGGTCTCCGCCGCCGACGGCCCCATGCCCCAGACCCGCGAACACATCCTGCTCGCCCGCCAGGTCGGCGTGCCGTACATCGTCGTCTACATGAACAAAGCCGACATGGTCGACGACGCCGAACTCCTTGATCTGGTCGAAATGGAAGTCCGCGAGCTATTGGACAAATACAAATTCCCCGGCGACAAAACCCCGGTCATCAAAGGCTCGGCCCTCAAAGCCCTGAATGGCGATACCAGCGACATCGGCGTCCCGTCCATCTTCAAACTCGTCGAAGCCCTCGACAGCTACGTCCCCATGCCCGAGCGCCCGATCGACAAACCGTTCCTGCTGCCGATTGAAGATGTGTTCTCAATCTCCGGCCGCGGCACCGTCGTCACCGGAAGAATCGAACGCGGCATCGTCAAAGTGGGCGACGAAATCGAAATCGTCGGCATCAAACCCACCACCAAGACCATCTGCACCGGCGTCGAAATGTTCCGCAAACTGCTCGACCAGGGTCAAGCCGGCGACAACGTCGGCGTCCTTCTCAGAGGCACCAAGCGCGAAGAAATCGAACGCGGCCAAGTGTTGTGCAAACCCGGCTCCATCAAACCGCACACCAAATTTGAAGCCGAAGTGTACGTGCTGAGCAAAGAAGAAGGCGGCCGCCACACCCCGTTCTTCAAAGGCTACCGCCCGCAGTTCTACTTCCGTACCACCGACGTCACCGGTGCGGTCGAACTGCCCGAAGGCGTCGAAATGGTCATGCCCGGCGACAACGTCAAAGTGGTGGTGAGCCTGATCAACCCCATTGCGATGGAACCCGGTGCACGCTTCGCGATTCGTGAAGGGGGTCGTACCGTCGGTGCTGGGGTGGTGGCGAAGATCTTTGAGTAACACGGCAGGGCGCCGGTAAGTCATTTGGCTTAGTGGCTCATTAGAGTTGCGGTCAGCGAATTTGATGCAGTGTAAATAGAGCGATAACCATGGCAGCTAACCAAAGAATTCGTATTCGCCTGAAAGCATTTGATCACCGGTTGATTGATCAGTCGGCGAAAGAAATTGTCGAGACCGCGAAGCGCACCGGCGCGCAAGTGCGTGGCCCGATTCCGTTACCGACCAAAATGGAACGCTTCACGGTGTTGACCTCGCCGCACGTTGATAAAGACGCGCGCGACCAATATGAAATTCGTACCCACAAACGCTTGATGGATATCGTTGATCCGACCGACAAAACAGTGGATGCGTTGATGAAGCTGGATTTAGCGGCGGGTGTTGACGTTCAAATCAAGTTGAGCTGATCACAGACTGGTCGGCGTAGACAGTAGACAGAATTATAGACGGCGAAGCGCGCTTCCCGGTGAGTTGAGGAGATTGCAATGGCGATGGGTTTAATCGGGAAAAAACGCGGTATGACCCGAATTTTTACCGCAGATGGTGAATCGATCCCGGTCACGGTGATCGTCGTTGAGCCGAATATCGTGACGCAAGTCAAAAGTACGGAGCTTGATGGCTATCGCGCGTTGCAAGTTGCAACCGGTACGCGTCGTCCCGGTCGTGTGACCAAAGCATTGGCGGGTCAGTACGCCAAGGCCAACGTTGCGCCGGGCCGTAAATTACGTGAATTTCGCTTGGGCGAGAAAGAAGTTGCAGAAGCAGGTGTGGCAACCCAATTTAAGGTTGATTTGTTCAAGGAAGGCCAATTGGTGGATGTCACAGGCGTATCGATGGGTAAGGGTTTTGCCGGTGTTATCAAGCGGCATCATTTCACCATGGGCGACGCAACGCACGGCAACTCGCGGGCGCATCGTGCTCCGGGTTCTATCGGTCAACGTCAGACCCCCGGTCGCGTATTCAAAGGCAAGAAGATGGCCGGCCATTTGGGTAATGCACGGCGTACCGCACAAAATTTAGTCGTCGTGCGCGTTGACGTTGAGCGCAATGTGCTGCTGGTAAAAGGTGCCGTGCCGGGCTCAAAGGGTGGTGATGTTATCGTGCGACCGGCCGCGAAGTCTGGCGCCTGAGGAATTAGAATATGGAACTGCAAGTGACAAGCTCCGCTGGCAAAGCTGGCAAAAATATCACGGTCTCGGATGACGCGTTTGCGCGTGAGTATAACGAGCCGTTGATTCATCAAGTGGTGACGGCGTATCTTGCGGCCGGACGTTCCGGTACCCATGCGCAAAAAACGCGCTCGCAAGTGCGCGGCGGTGGCCGTAAGCCCTACGCGCAAAAAGGAACCGGTCAAGCGCGCGCCGGTACCATTCGCTCGCCGTTGTGGCGTGGTGGCGGCAAGATATTTGCCGCAGTGACGCAAGATTATTCACAAAAAGTAAACAAGAAAATGTATCGAGCGGCGCTGTGCTCCATTATTTCGGAGTTGGTGCGTCAGGGTCGTCTGATCGTGATTGAAGATTTATCACTGTCCGCTCCCAAGACTAAAGAGTTGGCTGCAAAGATGGCGGCGATGGGCTTGGTCGATGCGTTGCTGGTGACGGAACAGACGGATACTAATCTGGCCTTGGCCTCGCGCAATATCCATCGCGTGAATGCGTGTGCCGTGAGCGAAATTAACCCCGTGAGCTTGATCAAGCAGGACAAGGTTTTGATCACTCCGGGTGCGGTTAAAAAGCTTCAGGAGATGTTGGCATGAGTACGCATCTGGCCCATTTAGAGAATGTATTGCTTGCGCCGCATGTGACCGAGAAAGGCGCGCGTCTTGCCGACAAACACAAGACCTACGTATTCAAGGTACAAAAAGGTGCCGACAAGGCCACGATCAAGCGTGCGGCTGAAGCCATGTTCAGCGTTAAAGTGGACACCGTGCGCGTGATGAACGTGAAGGGAAAAATGAAGCGCGCGGGCGGTCGTCCCGGTGGCCGCTCAAGTTGGAAAAAAGCCTACGTAACGTTGATGCCCGGTTTTGACATCAACTTCATGGGTAAAGAGTAAGCGCGAATTTAGATCGCAAAGTTTGAAGGAATCAGCCAATGCCGTTGCTTAAAGTAAAGCCCACATCTCCCGGTCGCCGCGCGGTCGTAAAAGTGGTGCCCGTGGGGCTGCACAAAGGCGCGCCGTACGCGCCGCTGCTGGAGAAAAAGAACAAGACGGGTGGCCGTAATAATAACGGTCGCATTACGACTCGACATGTGGGTGGTGGACACAAGCAACATTATCGTGTCATTGACATGAAGCGCGATAAAGACGGCATTCCGGGGCATGTTGAGCGTTTGGAATACGATCCGAATCGCAGTGCGCATATCGCCTTGGTGTTGTACGCAGATGGTGAGCGCCGCTACATGATCGCTGCGAAAGGAATGCAGCCCGGAACGGAAGTAATTTCCGGTCCGGAAGCACAGATTAAGCCGGGTAACTGTTTGCAGGTGCGAAACATTCCGGTGGGTACCACGGTTCACTGCGTCGAATTGAAGCCGGGTAAAGGTGCGCAGTTGGGACGTAGTGCCGGCGCGGGCGTGCAGTTGATCGCGAAGGAAGGCGATTACGCGACCATTCGTATGCGTTCTGGCGAGATGCGTAAAGTCCATCTGGAATGTAAAGCGACCATTGGCGAAGTGGGTAATGAAGAACATAACTTGCGTTCGCTGGGTAAAGCGGGCGCGTCGCGCTGGCGGGGTATTCGCCCAACGGTGCGTGGCACCGCGATGAACCCGGTAGATCATCCGCACGGCGGTGGTGAAGGTCGTACCAAGGGTGGGCGGCATCCGGTATCGCCTTGGGGTGTTCCGACCAAGGGGTACAAGACCCGCGCGAACAAGCGCACCAACAGCATGATTGTGCGTGATCGTCGCAAGTAATAGCTTAAAGAGGATTTGATTCGTGGCGCGTTCAATTAAGAAAGGTCCATTTGTCGATTTGCATCTTGCGAAGAAGGTGCAGCAGACGATTGATACCAGCAGTAAAAAGCCGATTAAAACCTGGTCGCGGCGTTCCATGGTCATTCCCGAGATGGTGGGAATGACGATTGCGGTGCACAACGGCAAGCAACATATACCCGTGTTCGTCACGGAAAATATGGTGGGTTACAAACTCGGTGAGTTTTCCCCGACACGCACTTTCCGTGGACACAGTGGCGATAAAAAAGTAGCCAAGGCGTAGTGACGACAAGAAGTTCAAAGGTAAGAGGCAGCAACGATGGAAGCAGCGGCGAAATTGAAGTTTTGTCGAATCTCCGCCCAAAAAGCGCGGTTGGTTGCGGATCAAGTGCGCGGCTTGCCGGTGGAGCGCGCATTAAACATATTGCGATTCAGCACCAAAAAGGCAGCGCATCTGGTCGTAAAGGTTTTAGAATCCGCGATTGCAAATGCGGAGCACAACGAAGGTGCGGATGTTGACGAATTAAAGGTCAAGTCCATTTGCGTTGACGAGGGCCCGAGCTACAAGCGGATGATGCCGCGTGCAAAAGGACGGGGTAATCGAATTCTTAAGCGCACCAGCCACATCACCGTGGCGGTGGCAGACAAGTAAGAGCGAGGCAGTAATGGGCCATAAAGTTCACCCTACCGGTTTCCGGCTTGGCGTCATTAAAGACTGGACGTCGACGTGGTATGCCGATTCCAAGAATTTTCCTGAATTTCTGAACGCGGATTTGAAAGTGCGTGCGTTCATCAAGGAAAAACTCAAGCAGGCATCCGTCAGTCGCGTGCAAATCGAGCGCCCGGCACGCAATGCGCGCATCACGATACACACGGCGCGCCCGGGTATTGTCATCGGCAAGAAGGGTGAAGACGTCGAATCGCTGCGTCAACACGTCTCCAAGATGATGGGCGTGCCCGTCCATATCAATATTGAAGAAGTACGCAAGCCGGAGCTGGACGCGTATCTGGTTGCGGAAAGTGTTGCGCAACAGTTGGAGCGTCGCATCATGTTTCGCCGCGCGATGAAGCGTGCAGTGACTAACGCCATGCGCTTGGGTGCAAAAGGCGTGAAGATTTGCGTGGCCGGACGTTTGAACGGTTCTGAAATTGCGCGTACAGAGTGGTATCGCGAAGGCCGTGTGCCACTGCATACGCTGCGCGCGGATATTGATTATGGATTCGCCGAGGCGAATACCACTTACGGAATTATTGGTGTGAAATTATGGATCTTTAAAGGTGAGGTGTTTGATACCAAACCGCAAGATGCAAATACCACGGCCGAGAAAGTCGCAACGAATTAACAGTTAAAAGGCATTACCATGCTGCAGCCTAAGCGTACAAAATTTCGTAAACAGATGAAGGGTCGTAACCGCGGTTTCGCAACTGCGGGTAACCAAGTCAGTTTTGGTGATTACGGCCTTAAAGCCACCACGCGCGGTCAGTTGACCCAACGTCAGTTGGAAGCGGCGCGACGTGCCATGAGTCGGCATATCAAGCGCGGTGGAAAAATCTATATCCGTGTGTTTCCCGACAAGCCGATCAGCAGAAAGCCGCTGGAAGTTCGTATGGGTAGCGGTAAGGGTAATGTTGAGTATTGGGTCGCGCCGATTAAGCCCGGTTTTGTGCTCTATGAAATGGACGGCGTCACCGAAGAAACTGCACGTGAAGCTTTCCGTTTAGCGGCGGCAAAACTGCCATTTCGAACCACGTTTGTATCGCGAACGGTGATGTGATGAACGCGCAAGAATTACGAAGCAAAAAGTCGGCAGATCTAAATACTGATTTGGCTGCATTATTGAAAGAGCAGTTCAATTTACGCATGCAGAAAGCGACTGGGCAGCTGAGCAAAACCAGCCAGTTGAAAGCAGTGCGCCGCAATATCGCGCGGGTAAAGATGGTGTTAAACGAGCAGCAAACAGCAGGTAGTGGATCATGACGGAACAAGAGAAAATTGTACGCACCATGAGCGGACGTGTAATTAGCGACAAGATGGATAAAACCATCACGGTCTTGATTGAGCGACGCGTGCCGCATCCGGTGTACGGCAAGTACGTGCGCCGCAGTACCAAGATCCACGCCCATGACCAAAACAACGAATGCAAAGAGGGCGATACGGTCATGATTGAGCCCTGCCGCCCGTTGGCAAAAACAAAATCCTGGCGGTTGGTCAAGATTTTGGAGAAGGCTAAAGAACAGTAGCAGATTCGCTGGTGTTTTCGCGAAACTACTCGTGGTATGATGCGCCCCCTTTTTTGAGGGTCGGCTCGCAATGTTATTCGGTCTTTGTTGGAGATGCGTAAATGATTCAAGTGCGAACCAGTTTGGAGGCGGCGGACAATAGCGGTGCGCGCCGAATCATGTGCATTAAGGTGCTCGGTGGCAGCAACCGTCGTTACGCGAGTGTCGGTGACGTAATTAAAGTCAGCATTAAAGAAGCTGTGCCCCGGGGCAAGGTGAAGAAGGGTGAGGTATACGATGCTGTGGTGGTCCGAACCCGTAAAGGTGTGCGGCGTGCCGATGGCTCCCTGATCCGTTTTGACGGCAATGCCGCCGTATTGTTGAACAATCAGTTACAGCCGATCGGGACGCGTATTTTTGGACCGGTGACGCGCGAGTTGCGCAATGAACAGTTCATGAAAATTGTTTCGTTGGCGCCTGAAGTGTTGTAACGGAAAGGACCGATATCATGCGCAAAATTAAAAAAGGCGATGACGTAATCGTTATCGCGGGTAAAGACAAGGGCAAGCGCGGTAGCGTCACGCGTGTGTTGCCGGAAGGTCGCGTTATTGTCGAAGGCGTGAATATGATCAAGCGCCATACCAAGCCGAACCCGAATGCCGGGCAGGCCGGTGGCATTGTAGAGAAAGAGGCATCGCTGGACGATTCCAACGTTGCGATTTTTAATACCGCCACGGGTAAGGCTGACCGTCTCGGGTTCCGCACGTTGGAAGACGGGCGCAAAGTACGTTATTTCAAGTCCACCAAAGAAGTGTTGGATGTGTAATTGTCAAGGCGGCGAGAATCATGGCTAGGTTAAAAGAATTTTACCGGAAAACCGTTGTTCCCCAGTTGATGAAACAATTCAACTACGCCTCGGTGATGGAAGTACCGCGTGTTTCCAAAATCACTCTCAACATGGGTGTTGGGGAGGCGGTCGCGGACAAAAAAATCATGGATAACGCGATTGACGACATGACCAAGATTGCCGGCCAGAAGCCGGTTGCTACCTTGTCGCGTAAATCAATCGCCGGATTCAAGATTCGTGAAGGCATACCTATCGGCTGCAAAGTGACTCTGCGGCGTGAGCGCATGTATGAATTCATGGATCGCCTGATCAGTGTTGCAATTCCGCGTGTTCGTGATTTTCGCGGGTTAAACGGCCGTTCATTTGACGGGCGCGGCAATTACAGCATGGGTGTTAAAGAGCAGATTATTTTCCCCGAAATCGAATACGACAAAATCGATGCGATTCGCGGGATGGACATCACCATCACCACCACCGCCAAGACCGATGCTGAGGCGCGCGCGTTGTTGATGGCCTTCAGTTTACCGTTGCGGACTTGAGGATCGAATAATGGCGAAGTTGTCGGTGAAACTGCGCGGCCAAAATCGCGAACTGATGGTGAAAAAATTTGCCGCGCGTCGCGCGCAGATCAAAGCCAAGTTGCAGAATCCCAAGACCGGTGATGAAGAGCGGGATGAATTACGTAAAAAATTACAGTCGTTGCCGCGTGACGCCAGCCCGGTACGGTTGCGTAATCGTTGTCGGATTACCGGTCGGCCGCACGGGGTGTACCGCAAGTTTGGTTTAGGACGTAACAAATTACGTGAAGCCGCCATGCGTGGGGATATCCCTGGCTTGGTTAAGGCGAGCTGGTAACGGTATTTTTTAGGAGTTTTGCAAGCATGTGTATGACTGATCCAATTAGCGATATGTTGACGCGGATTCGCAATGCACTGGGCGCCAACAAGCCCGATGTTTCGATGGGTGCATCGAAGTTGCGTCAATCGATTGCAAAGGTTTTGTTGGAGGAAGGTTTTATCGCAGGTTATTCGATCAATGGCGTCGGCGCCAAGGCGGAGCTCGATGTTGTGCTGCGCTATCACGAAGGCAAACCTGCCATCGAAAAAGTGCGGCGTATCAGTACTCCTGGGTTGCGCGTGTATTGCGGCAAAGACAAATTGCCGAAAGTTATGGGTGGGTTGGGAATTGCGCTGGTTTCCACATCCGCAGGGATTATGACTGACCGTGCCGCGCGCAAGCTTGGGCATGGCGGCGAAGTTTTGTGTTACGTACAGTAACGGAGCATCTATGTCGCGAGTTGCCAATCAGCCGATTTCGATTCCCAAGGGTGTAGACGTTAACGTCAACGGCCAGGCCATTACCATTAAAGGACCCAAGGGTACGCTTCAGTATGCGGTCCCCGGTCAAGTGAAAGTTAGTAAAGAGGGTGATGTCTTGTCATGTGTCTATGCCGCAGAGCAAGGCGAAGCCAATATGATTGCCGGTACGACCCGCGCTAATTTGAACAACTGTGTGCGTGGGGTAAGCCAAGGTTTTGAGAAGAAGTTAGAGCTGGTGGGCGTTGGCTATCGTGCGCAGGCGCAGGGCAAGAAACTCAGTCTGACATTAGGGTTCTCTCATCCCCTCGATTTTCCTGTCCCGCAAGGCATTACGATTGAAACTCCGAGTCAAACGGAAATCCTGATCAAGGGTATCGACCGCCAGCAGGTAGGTCAGGTTGCTGCGGTCATTCGTGGTTATCGTCCGCCAGATGCTTATAAGGGTAAAGGCGTTCGCTATTCCAATGAAGTGATTGTGTTGAAAGAGGCGAAGAAGAAATAGTGGTTGGGTTCGCGTCGTTAAGGCGTATGGACCGGACCCCGTCGGTTTACTACTGATCGCTGCTGGTAAAGATAAATACTCGATATTGCAGAGTGTGTGAGGCTTGAAGCTATGGATAAGAAAGAATCACGTATGCGCCGCGCACGTCGTACGCGCGCCAAGATCCGTGAAATGGGCGTCTATCGATTGTCGGTGCATCGCACGCCCCAGCACACCTATGCGCAAGTGATCGCGCCGAATGGAAGTGAAGTTGTGGCTTGTGCGTCAACCCTGGATAAACAGGTGCGTGAAGCATTGGTCAACGGTGGCGTAAAACACGGCGGTAATATCAAAGCCGCTGCGGTGGTTGGCAAATTGCTCGCGGAGCGTGCAACGCAAAAGGGCGTCACCAGCGTGGCGTTTGACCGTTCCGGATTCAAATACCACGGCCGCGTAAAAGCGTTGGCCGACGCCGCTCGTGAAGGTGGGTTGCAATTTTAAAGGTTAGTTTGGCGCATCGCGTCGCAAGACAAAGGTAGAACGCTATGGCGAGTATCGAGTCCAGTAAAAACGATGGCTTCATCGAGAAGCTAATTGCTGTTAACCGGGTTTCAAAAACTGTAAAAGGCGGTCGCCAGTTCGGCTTCGCGGCTTTGACGGTGGTTGGTGACGGCAAGGGTAATGTCGGATTTGGTCGCGGCAAGGCGCGCGAAGTCCCGGTGGCGGTGCAAAAAGCCATGGAGCATGCGCGTAAAAATATGTGCAAAATTTCTCTCAATGGGAAGACCTTGCAATATCCGATCACTGCTGCTCACGGCGCCGCAAAAGTCTATATGCAACCTGCGTCAGACGGCACCGGTATCATTGCAGGCGGCGCGATGCGCGCGATCTTCGAAGCCGTCGGTGTCAGCGACGTTTTGGCCAAGTGTATCGGCAGCAATAATCCGATCAATGTGGTGCGGGCGACTATGCAGGGCTTGCAGCATATGGCCTCACCGGATGACGTTGCTGCCCGGCGTGGCAAGTCAGTGAAAGACATTCTGGAATAAGCCATGGCTACCCCCAAAAAAATGCTCAAAGTTACCTTGGTGCGCAGTACTGCGGAAAAGATCGCCTCGCATAAAGCTTGTGTTGCAGGTTTAGGTCTGCGTCGCATGCGCCACACCGTGATGGTCGAAGACACACCGGCGGTACGTGGAATGGTAAATAAGGTTCAATACCTGTTGAACGTCGAGGAAGCGTGACATGCGCCTGAATACTTTAAGTCCCAGCTCGGGCTCTAAACCAAGTGCAAAGCGGGTTGGTCGTGGTGTTGGTTCAGGGTTGGGTAAAACCTGTGGACGCGGCCATAAGGGTCAGTCAGCACGCGCGGGCGGCTTTCACAAAGTCGGATTTGAAGGCGGGCAGATGCCGATGCAACGGCGATTGCCGAAGTTTGGTTTTAACTCGCGGATGTCAGATCAAAATGCAGAGATTCGGTTGCACGAATTGGAAGGCATTGCGAGTGATGTTATCGATCTGTCAGTGTTAAGAGCAGCCGGTGTGGTTGGCATCAAAGTGCTGTCCGCAAAAGTCATACTGTCCGGAAAAATTTCGAAGGCCGTGCGTTTGCGTGGCATTTTAGTAACGAAGGGCGCCCGTGCTGCCATTGAGGCGGTCGGCGGAAAGATCGAGGACTAAGTGGTCGCTTCCCGCTCAGGTGTAATGGACGCGCTTGGCGCGGGCAAATTGTCGGAGCTCAAGTTCCGACTATTGTTTGTATTGGGTGCGTTGGTAGTCTATCGGGTTGGAACATTTATTCCAGTGCCAGGTATTGACCCAGGAGCGTTTACCGCGTTATTTGAACAGCAGCGCGGCACCATTCTCGATATGTTCAACATGTTCTCCGGAGGCGCGCTGGAGCGCCTGTCGGTGTTCGCATTGGGGATCATGCCGTATATTTCCGCTTCGATTATCGTGCAGCTCCTAACCGTTGTAGTGCCGACACTCGAACAGTTACGCAAAGAAGGTGAGGCTGGACGCCGTAAAATAACTCAATACACCCGTTACGGAACGGTAGGGTTAGGTGCATTTCAGGCGCTAGGTGTTGCAATTGCATTGCAAAGCCAGAGTGTCAATAACGTTCAAGTTGTCACTGACCCCGGTCCAGGGTTTGTCTTCACGGTGGTCGTAACGTTAGTGACCGGGACAATGTTTTTGATGTGGCTGGGTGAACAAGTCACTGAGCGCGGCATTGGAAATGGTATTTCCATCATTATTTTCGCCGGTATCGTGGCAGGATTGCCGGCGGCGATTGGTCAAACCCTGGAGCTGACACGCGTCGGTGAGCTGCATATTTTAACGATGTTTGTACTGATTGCATTAGTGCTTTTGGTCACGGCGTTTGTTGTGTTCATGGAGCGTGGCCAGCGACGTATTACCGTGAATTACGCCAAGCGTCAACAAGGTCGTCGAATGTATGCCGGGCAAACCAGCCATTTGCCGTTGAAGGTCAATATGGCAGGCGTTATTCCGCCGATCTTCGCATCGTCGATTATTTTGTTTCCGGCGACTCTGGGCGGTTGGTTCGGAAGCAGCGAAGGTATGGGGTGGTTAAAAGACTTGTCGCAAACTTTATCACCTGGGCAGCCTCTGTATGTGTTGCTTTACGCGTTAGCGATTATCTTTTTCTGTTTCTTTTACACGGCGTTGGTGTTTAAACCGCAGGACACGGCAGACAATTTAAAACGCTCGGGTGCTTTTATTCCCGGAATTCGTCCCGGCGACCAGACGGCGAAATACATCGATACCGTCATGTCGCGCCTGACGGTTTGGGGTGCGATCTACGTGACCTCAGTCTGTTTGCTGCCGGAGTTTTTGATTTTGAACTGGAACGTCCCCTTTTACTTCGGTGGTACGTCGTTGTTGATTATCGTGGTGGTGGTGATGGATTTTATGGCACAGGTGCAAGCGCATTTGATGTCGCATCAGTACGACGGTTTAATGAAGAAAGCTAAATTGAAATAAAGCACTGGATTTCCAGGTGCCTGGAGAAGTGACATGAAAGTACGTGCGTCGGTAAAAAAGCTTTGCCGTAATTGCAAAATTGTACGGCGCCATGGTGTGGTGCGCGTCGTTTGTGCTGAAGCGCGTCATAAGCAACGTCAAGGCTGATCAAAGGTTGCTTTTGAACAGGCAAGGCATTAGTATCTCGCGTTTTCTTTGACGCGTGGTTCGTTTGATTTTCTAGTTCTAGTTTAGGAGAAGTGCTGAATGGCACGCATTGCAGGTGTAAATATTCCCGTGCAAAAACATGCGTGGATCGCGTTGACGTCGATCTACGGTATCGGCCGCACTCGTGCACGCAAGATCTGTACTGCAGCCAAGGTTGATCCGGCGCGCAAAGTCAAAGATCTGTCGGAAGCCGAAGTTGAGGCGATCCGTGTCGAGATTGCGAAGCAACCCGTTGAAGGTGATTTGCGTCGTGAAGTTTCGATGAACATCAAGCGCCTGATGGACATGGGCTGCTACCGTGGCATGCGACACCGTCGCGGTTTGCCGGTTCGTGGTCAACGTACCCGAACCAATGGCCGCACGCGTAAAGGTCCGCGTAAACAAATTCGTAAAAACTAAACGTAGCATAGGTTGACACATGACGACTAAGCCCGCCGCCGCGCGTACACGTAAAAAGATCAAGAAGAACGTCAGCGATGGAATTACTCACATCCACGCCTCGTTCAATAACACGATCGTGACCATTACTGATCGCCAAGGCAACACACTTGCGTGGGCGACTTCGGGTGGTTGCGGATTTCGTGGATCAAGAAAGAGCACCCCGTTTGCTGCGCAGGTTGCCGCTGAAAAAGCGGGCACGGTGGTAAAGGACATGGGCATGAAGACCATGGAAGTTTGGGTCAAAGGACCCGGGCCGGGGCGTGAGTCCGCCGTGCGTTCGCTCAATGCGCTTGGCTTCAAGATCACTAATATTTCGGATGTGACACCCATTCCCCATAATGGTTGCCGCCCGCCGAAACGTCGTCGCGTTTAATTCGGGAGAGTACCTTTGGCTAGATATATCGGTCCCAAATGCCGCTTGTGCCGCCGTGAGGGTGGCAAGCTGTTTTTGAAAGGCGAGAAGTGTTTTACCAGTAAGTGTCCGGTGGAAATTCGTGCCTACCCCCCTGGCCAGCATGGCCAGAAGCGTGGTCGTTTGTCAGGTTACGGAGTGCAGCTGCGTGAGAAGCAGAAGCTGCGGCTCATCTACGGCATTCTGGAGCGTCAATTTCGCCGCTATTATGCAGAAGCGTCACGCCAAAAGGGCGCGACTGGCGAACGTCTGTTGCAATTATTGGAGTCGCGTCTTGACAGCGTGGTTTTCCGCATGGGTTTTTCCAGTTCGCGTGACGAAGCGCGACAGCTGATTCGCCACAAGGCGATTACCGTGAATGGCCGCGTCGTCACCATTCCTTCACGGCAGGTTTGTCCGGATGAGGTGGTTTCCATTGGTGCAAAAGCCAAGGTTCAGTTACGGATTAAAGCGGCCTTGGATATGGCGGCTCAACGTGGATTCGCCGATTGGGTGGATGTTGACGTTGAAAAGATGAGCGGCATCTATAAATCGCGTCCGGAACGCAGCGACCTGCCTTCGGAGATTAACGAACATATGGTGGTGGAGTTGTATTCGAAGTAATTTCGTATCTGGATTTCAACTATTCGGCCATCGTAATAACACGATTACGTCCGACCCTACTGGAGACAACTATTCATGCAGGGTACCGTTTTAGATTTCCTCAAACCTCGGTTGGTCAATGTTCAGGCCATCAGCCCGCGTCACGCAAAAGTGACCTTGGAGCCTTTAGAGCAGGGCTTTGGGCATACCTTGGGTAACGCGCTGCGGCGCGTGCTGTTGTCGTCGATGCCGGGTTGTGCGGTCACGGAAGTCGAGATCGATAACGTGTTGCATGAGTACAGCACGGTCGAGGGTGTGCAAGAAGACGTGATTGACATCATGCTGAACCTCAAAGGCTTGGCGATTCGCATGCATGGTCGTGAAGAAGCAACCTTGGTGATCGACAAGAAAGGACCTGGCGTGGTGACCGCAGCCGACATTCAGGTCGATCATAATGTTGAAATTATCAATCCCGAACACATCATCGCGCATTTGGTGAAGTCCGGAAAATTGAGTATGCGCCTGAAAGTGTGTCGCGGACGCGGTTACCAGCCTGCCAACACCCGTAACACCGCAGAGGGTGCGGAACGTCCCATCGGACGGTTGCAGCTTGATGCATCGTTTAGCCCGGTGCACCGGATTGCTTATGTCGTCGAGAGCGCGCGTGTTGAACAGCGCACCGATCTTGACAAACTGGTCATCGAGCTCGAAACCAACGGGACGATTGATCCGGAAGAGGCGATCCGTAAAGCGGCAACGATTTTACAAGAGCAATTGTCGACATTTGTCGATTTGCAGAGCAAAGAAGAAGCCAAACCGCAATTAATGGAAATTGAGATTGATCCGATTCTGTTGCGGCCGGTCGATGACCTTGAGCTTACCGTGCGTTCGGCCAATTGCTTGAAGGCCGAGCAGATTTACTACATTGGCGATCTGGTTCAAAAGACCGAGGTCGAATTGCTCAAGACACCAAATTTGGGCAAGAAGTCGCTCACCGAAATCAAAGATGTTCTGGCGATGCGTAGCTTGGCGTTGGGCATGCGGCTGGAGAATTGGCCGCCACCCGGATTGAAAGACAAAGATCGCGCTGTTGTCTAGGCGTTTTATTGAGTCGTGGTAAATTAAATTGAAGGTGTATTTATGCGTCATCGTAACATTGGTCGGCAATTAAGCCGCAGCAGCAGTCACCGCAAGGCGACGTTGAAAAATTTGACCTCAGCGTTGTTTCGTAACGAAATCATCCGCACTACCTTGCCCAAAGCAAAAGAGCTGCGTCGTGTTGCCGAACCCATGATTACCATGGCGAAGACCGACAGCCTTGCTCGTCGGCGGCTGATTTTTTCGCGTCTGCGTGATCGTGATATGGTAACCAAATTGTTCAATGATCTTGGTCCGCGCTTCAGGGCTCGGCCAGGTGGGTATCTGCGCATTTTGAAATGCGGATTTCGCCCGGGTGATAGCGCGCCTATGGCGTTAGTTGAATTGATGGATCGACCCGCCGATGCTGGCGCTGAACCCAAGCCGACGACCGAGACTGCAGTAAAATAACCGCAGTGGGTCATGGATTGAAAAAAGCTGGCGAAAGCCAGCTTTTTTTTGGCTACGATTAAAAGAATTGTACTTTTGTTTCAATATGACGATAAAAATCTTTTGTAATGCGTCACGGCACCAAAACCAATAAATTAACGCCTCCTTATGAACAAGTGATGCGATGGTATGGACGCTGAATCCCAGTCTCGATCAATTACAGCAACAGCATAGGTGAGTGTATGAACTTCGACAATTTCGCAACTGCCCATCACGCCGTGTTGTGGGCCACCTTGATCATTGCGATGGTGATGGGAGCCATCGTGAATAAAACCAATTTTTGCACCATGGGTGCGGTGTCTGACTTTGTCAATATTGGCGACAGCGGACGTATCCGCGCCTGGTTGTTTGCGATGGTTGTTGCGATGCTCGGTGTAATTTTTCTGGAGGCGAGCCAATGGGTGAATGTTGATGCAAGTCGCCCGCCTTACCGTGCAGCCAACTTTGCATGGATAGAATATCTGGTGGGCGGCATCTTGTTTGGTATTGGCATGACCTTGGGCAGCGGTTGCGGAAACAAAACACTGATTCGTATCGGCACCGGGAATTTAAAATCAGTCTGCGTATTTGCCGTGATCGCAGTGTGTGCGTATTTCATGGTCAACCCGTTTCCCGGAACGGATAAAACGATTTATTCCGAATTATTTTACCGTTGGACGAACGTACTGAATGTCAGTTTGGCCAACAAACAGGATCTGGGCAGTTTGCTGAATCGGGTCGTACCGGGAATCGATGTGATCAGCTTGCGTTTGATTTTGGGAGGAATCATCGGTGTTGCGTTGCTGGCGTTCATTTTCAAGTCCGCTGATTTTCGTGCCCGTTTCGATAATATCTTGGGTGGTGCGGTGGTTGGAATCGCAGTCATCGGCGCGTGGTATGTTTCCGCTGCGCTGGTCACCATTGTGTCAGGCGAAGACAAATACTCCTGGACACAATATACCGGCGATGATGTTTGGGTGATGCAGGAAACAAGTGAGCGTCCGCAAGATGTCGCTGTGCAATCGTTTTCGTTTATCAATCCCATCGGACAAGTGTTGCGTTACGGGTTGAACAATTTTGATGAACGCTTTCTCACCTTCGGCGTGGTGTCGGTGTTCGGCATCATTCTGGGATCGTTGCTGTGGGCGCTCGTCTCGCGTGGGTTTCGCATTGAGTGGTTTGCATCGGTACGCGATTTTGTTAATCACATGATCGGGGGTGTGCTGATGGGTATTGGCGGGATCTTGGCCTTGGGTTGCACCATCGGTCAGGCGGTTACCGGCGCATCCACTCTGGCGCTAGGTTCGTTCATCGCATTTGCCGGGATAGTTCTTGGCAGTGCACTCACCATGAAAGTGCAATACTACAAAATGGTCTATGAGGGCGAAGCCACGTTTGTTTCCGCATTGATTACCAGTTTGGTTGAATTGCGCATGCTGCCTGCGTCATTGCGCAAACACGCCAAAGTTTGAAGAACGCTGCTGTTTCCGTACGGCGGCACTGTGCATTGATGTGCGAGAGCGGCCATTGCATCACGGATGTGCAGGTGCCGCGTAGCACATGGATGTGCGAGAGCGGCCTTGTCATTCCTTCGAAGTCCGGTATCATGGCAAACTCTTTTTTCCGCTTAGCGGGCCGTTAGCTCAGTCGGTAGAGCATCGGACTTTTAATCCGGTGGTCGAAGGTTCGATCCCTTCACGGCCCACCACTTTATCCCCACCCGTAACTGCATCTTTC
>JANOOV010000058.1:0-1573 GCA_031421535.1 Gammaproteobacteria bacterium | reverse complement strand
TGATATTCCTGGCGATGGCGCGCGTCTTCGCTGGTGAGAAAAAATCCCAGGCGCGCCGACGCTGCGTTGATGTGCTTGGCCAGCTCTTCGGATGCGATCAGTGCCGGTTGCACCTTGTTGGTAACATGCGACACCTTGCTTTGCACGTCGGTAAACGTGAGCAGCGGAATCGCCGCAACGATGGCCAATATCGCCAGCATGAAACCGAAACCGCCCCAGATTTTCTGGCGCACGGTCAGGCGATTGATGAGTTCGTGTTCCAGCACGTCTTGCAGTGTCACTGCTGCGCCCTCGTTAAACGATCCGTTGGTCGGTGTCGGAAGCGGGCGCACCCGCAGTTGCACCGCGCCTGATTCCGTCCCGCATATTTAACTTATCGACAAGCCGCCGATAATATTTAGGCGCTGCGCTGTGGCCGACGCCGGACACTAAACTGCACGGCGTAAGCTAAAATAAAATTCAGCGCATGCTTGCGCCGGGAAAAGACATGTATTGCCAGCAATGTAAGGGTTGGTGGCTGTTGGCCTTGTGCTGGTTCGGCGCCGCCGACGCCGCCGATGAGACCGCCACCCTGCCCAGTGGCTACGTCGCGGCGGCCGGATACCAGCCCGGACAGGCCGGTAAACCGGCGGTGCTGGTGCTGCACGGATTTTTGTCGACGCGCGACTTTCTCACCGTGTCGAATTTGACCCACGCGCTGGCCGATGTCGGCTACACCGTATTAGCGCCCAATTTGACCCTGGGCGTGAACCTGCGCAGCGTGAGCCTGGCCTGCGAAGCCATCCACACGCATACGCTGGCCGACGATCTGGCCGAGATTGACTATTGGCTGGGGTGGCTGGTCCGCCACGGCCATAACAAGATCGTGCTGCTGGGGCACAGCTTCGGCAGTTTGCATGGACTGGCGTACACGTTAGAGTACAAAAATCCTGCGGTAAAAAAACTGATTGCCACGAGCTTGCTCGACATGGAAAGCGAAATCGGCACCGCCACCGCGCAAGCGCAAACCAAAACCGCGCAGGCGCGCGTGGCCAACAACGACCACACCCTCGCGGAATACCAAATATCCTACTGCAAGAAATACGTCGCACCGCCCAAACCATTTTTGAGCTATGCGGCGTGGTCGAAGCAGCGCATCTTGCGCGCGCTTGCGCAAACGCGGGTGCCGGTCGAAGTCATCCTCGGCGGCAACGATACGCGCATGGGTGATGGCTGGCCCGCGTTGTTGCGCAAGCACGGCGTGGCGCTGCACGTGATCGCGGGCGCCAATCATTTTTTCAGTAACGAGCAGGAGTTCGATTTGCTGGACAGCGTATTGAAATCGGTACGGTCGGTGCCGTCACCATGACACCGGGGAAGCTCTCGAAGCTGCTGCCGCTGTCGATCACGACCTATGGAATCCTGTTCATCCTTCTGGGGCTGGTGCTGTGCGGCGGGTTTGGCTGGCTGACCGTGAGCGAGCTGCATGCGCTGCAAGCGGAAACCCAACAAAAAAATCTGCGCCTGGCGCAGGCAGAATTGGACGAAACCGTGTCGCGCGTGTTTGAGGCAAGCGCAACGCTGGCAAAACAAC
>JANOOV010000057.1:0-2295 GCA_031421535.1 Gammaproteobacteria bacterium | reverse complement strand
CGAGCTTGAGTTCGGTCAGGTGGAGAAAGGCTAACAACGGGGAGCCATTGAAGAGTGTCCCTCAGACACTCCGAGGCGCTTGTACCCAACAACAGAGGAGTTGAGTCATGGCAAAGAAAATCGAAGCGTATATCAAGCTTCAGGTCAAGGCCGGTCAGGCCAATCCCAGTCCGCCGGTAGGTCCCGCGTTGGGCCAGCATGGCGTGAACATCATGGAGTTCTGCAAGCAGTACAACGCGCAGACCCAGAAAATGGAGCAGGGCATGCCCCTGCCGGTGGTGATCACGGTTTACAGTGATCGCAGCTTCACGTTCATTATCAAAACGCCGCCCGCGACCGTGCTGCTGAAGAAAGCCGCCGGTATCAAAAGCGGTAGCAAAGTGCCGAATCGCGACAAGGTCGGCAAAGTCAGCCGTGCCCAACTGGAAGACATCGCCACTGCCAAGATGCCCGATTTGACTGCTGCCGATATGGATGCGGCGGTACGCACCATCGCAGGTAGTGCGCGCAGCATGGGCCTGGTGACGGAAGGAGTGAAATAGTCATGGCAAAGATCACAAAGCGCTGGAAGGCCATCGGCGAGAAAATCCAGGTCGGCAAGCAATATCCCATCGACGACGCGATTAATCTGTTGAAGGCGATTCCTCCGGCGAAGTTTGTCGAGTCGGTGGATGTGGCGGTGAATCTTGGTATCGACGCGAAAAAGACCGAGCAAGCGGTGCGTGGGGCAACGGTGATGCCGCATGGTCTTGGCAAGGTGGTGCGCGTCGCAGTCTTCGCGCAAGGCGCCAACGCCACGGCTGCAAAAGAGGCGGGTGCCGATATCGTCGGTTTTGATGATTTGGCGGCGCAGATCAAAGGCGGCGGATCGCTGGATTTCGACGTCGTTATCGCCAGCCCCGATGCCATGCGCGTGGTGGGTCAGCTCGGCCAGATTCTCGGGCCGCGCGGTTTAATGCCGAATCCAAAAACCGGCACGGTCACGCCGGACGTTGCAGGTGCGGTGCGCAATGCCAAGGCCGGACAGGTGCGTTATCGCATCGACAAAGCCGGGATCATTCACTGCCCGATCGGTAAAGTTAACTTTGACGGCAAAGCGCTGAAAGAAAACCTGCAAGCGCTGCTGACGGATCTGCAAAAACAGAAGCCGCCCAGCTCCAAAGGCATCTTTTTGAAAAAAATCACCGTGTCGACCACCATGGGGCCGGGCTTGGTTATTGAACAGTCGTCATTGAGTTTCTAATAGGTAGCTCAACTTTGGGTCGCGTGCAGTTACTGCACGCGTGCGTCGAAGACCGTAGGCGCGACGGCGTAAGCCGCCGCTTAATCGGGAGCAAGAAGATTCCGCACGCAGGTTTTCACTGTAGTGCGGCAATAGTCGAACTCTCCAGCCTACGCAGGCGGTGTATCCCCTTCACATTCCCTTTCGGGTGTTTGTGGCGGGTCACCGTAGGTGGGATTGCAGTTGCAATCCTGGTGGTTTAACAACTGGAGGTGACACGTGCTTGAATTAGCCCAAAAGCAAGCCATCGTTGCGGAAGTCAACGCAGTCGCGGCAACTGCCGTATCTGCGATTGCGGCCGAGAACCGTGGTCTCACCGCCGTGCAAATGAACGACTTGCGTAATAAAGCGCGCAAGGAAGGCGTTTACATGCGCGTGGTGAAAAACACGTTGGCGCGCCGTGCGGTAGACGGTACCAGCTTCGCCTGTATGCGCGAGCAGTTGGTGGGTCCGTTGGTGCTGGCATTCTCGAAACAGGATCCGGGTGCCGCCGCGCGCGTGATTTCCGAATTTGTCAAAGGCAACAACAAGCTGGTGGTGAAAGTCATTTCCCTCAGCGGCAAGGTGCTGGCGGCTTCGGATCTCGAACGACTCGCAAAAATGCCGACCAAGGATCAGGCGATCAGCATGCTGATGTCGGTCATGTTGGCCCCGATCACGATGCTGGTGCGCACGATCAACGAACCTACGTCGAAGCTGGTGCGTACGGTGGCGGCGGTCGGTGAGCAAAAACAAGCGGCGGGTGGCTGATTTAATTTTTTAACTTTACTCAAAGCGCCCGAGGCCGACAGGCCGAGGCGCGCATCAACAGGAGAATACGTATCATGGCTGCAACACAACAAGATATCTTGACGGCAATTTCGAACATGACGGTTTTGGAAGTCGTGGATCTCGTCAAGGCGATGGAAGACAAGTTCGGCGTTTCCGCAGCAGTAGCCGCAGCTCCGGCTGCAGGCGCTGCCGCAGGTGCTCCGTCAGCTTCTTGCAGCATCCGTTTTTCGTTACGGACGATG
>JANOOV010000056.1:0-2719 GCA_031421535.1 Gammaproteobacteria bacterium | reverse complement strand
TGACATTCTCCATACTTGCTCAAAGCAAGGGACAACGGTTAACAGCGTTGAGACCTCCAAGCTACTCGGCTTTGAAATCCCTGTGGCACCAAGGAGTCAACAGGCCAAGATCGTCGCGGAGATTGAAAAGCAGTTCTCCCGGCTCGACGAATCCATCGCCAACCTCAAGCGCGTCAAGGCCAACCTCAAACGCTACAAAGCTTCCGTCCTCAAAGCCGCCGTCGAAGGTAAACTCACCGAAGCCTGGCGCAAGCAGTATCCCAACGTCGAGCCAGCCAGCAAACTCCTCGAACGCATTCTTGCCGAACGTCGCGCCAAGTGGAATGGCAGGGGGAAATTAAAAGAGCCAGCTAAGCCAGATATGAGCAACCTCCCTTCGCTGCCGGAGAAGTGGACGTGGGCGAGTCTTGACCAGCTCACCTCACATATCACAAGCGGTTCACGTGACTGGACCCGTTATTATGGCCGTGGCAGTGGTACGTTTAGTCTCGCCCAGAATGTCCGGCTCATGAGGCTGGACCTGAGCGAGCGCCAAGCTGTCGATCCTCCTAAAAACGATGCCGAGACGGCACGAACTCGAGTTTCCATTGGGGACATTCTTGTCACTATCGTCGGTGCAAAGACCGGTGAAGTTTGCCGCATTCCCAAGGAACTGGTTGACCATTTTGTCTGCCAGAGTGTCGCGCTTCTCCGGCCACTTATGGCAGCATTCGCGAAATTCATGGAGCTATATCTGGCGTCTCCAGAGAATGGCCAAGCTCAGTGGAGGCATTACATCTATGGGCAGGGCCGACCACATCTTAGCTTTGAACAACTAAAGATGACTGCCATAGCGCTTCCCTCTCTTGCAGAACAGCAGGAAATCGTCGCCGAAGTCGAGCGCCGCCTGTCCGTCATCGAGGAACTCGAAGCCGCCGTTGAAGCTAACCTCACCCGCGCCGATCGCCTGAGACAGGCTATTCTCGCTCGCGCGTTTCACTTCGGCTGCTCGCGCGTTTCACCTCGCACGGCAGCGCCGGGAAGCTGATGGCTACCGAGTCATGATCGACCTTGCAACCTATTGGCCTAAGTCCCTCGCCCATCTGCGCGACGCCTACGACGATAGCGCTTCAGACCATGTTGTGATCGCCGAGATCACCGATGCACACTTGAACGGCAATAAAGGTTTCAGGGCTGTCAGCACGGCGCTAGTGCCGCTTGACCAATTTGATGAAGTCCTGAGTGCGCCAAGTGGCATTGGATGGGAGGTGGAGTCGTGGGGGCCGCATCCATGTGTAGATGAGGGGGAAATCTACGATACGCGATTTTGGGTGAGTGGGCGAAACGGCCGAGACGAGAAATTCCAGACCATTATCAACGCATGGAAGCATCACAATCAGGAGGTAATACTGCCCGACAACGTGATGCTGATGGCCTATGGTTTGATTCCGCGCTACATCGGTGATGGTACCGTGTGTTGGGACGACCCACAGGCCCCGGTTTATGATGTGCTCCGAGTGCGATCGCATGTTGATTATGGCAAGAAGGGGATGCGCCCCCTTGCCCAGATCACCATGCGACGGGACTATTTAGAAGACTATTGCAGTTTGAAGAGCTGTGCGGCCGTAGCGATCTATTACGAAGAGCGCTTCTCATCAGACGACGACACGTTTGACGAAATCCTTCAGGGGCAGGAAGGGAAGCAGTTCGAACTACCTGGCCGACGTCTAAGTATGGCGATGTCGAAGGACAAATACTATTCTGTTGCGCCGCAGTTTAGCCGCGTGTGGGGTTGCCGGTTGATACTCCGACCTAAGAGCCGTCCGATCACAGAGGCGAAAGATCCAGAGCTAGTCTGGCCAGGAGACACCGCTCCGATGACTCTAGAGAGAGCATCACAGGAATGGATGGATGGGTACGTCTCAGATGAAGTACTACGCGAATATGAATCTAGACCTGAATTTGACGTGCATTCGGAGTCAGGTGGTGTGAGCTATAACGGGTGGTGGGCAACTGGTTACTCATCTCGGATCGGCCGCAACCACATTTGCGTCGAATTGAAGAAGTTGTATGAGGGGTGTCCCCCACATGTCATTGCCCATTGGCACAGATTTGCTGTATCCGAAGAGGTGGCGGAGCGCGACCGTGAATTGCATAGAGATCGTAATATTGCCGTAAGAGCCAAGGAGATTATCCACGCATATTTGCGCGTAACCGAATCACTGGAGGAACTGTCTAACTGCCTTGGAGCAGGGTTCACTCAGGAAGAGATCGGATCGCTTGCGACTGACAAGGTGAAATACTCAGGTTGGTGGTCGCCCTCCGTTGTAAGACCGCTCACGACGATCGTGAGCCTTTCGGCCTCGCGAGATCAATTTCTGGCAAGAGCTTGTTCACTCTTTCAGTTGCTAGAGAACTTGAAGCCAGCTTCGCTCCGCAACCTGCTGATACAGTTGGGTGTAGAAAAGAACAAGATAAAGGAGTTCGGCTCGCTGAAACTCATGGCAACACTATGCCAACTTGCCACCGTGGCTACTGAACATGGGCATGCATTTCCATCGGATGCAGATTCCGCTGTTCGCTTGTGGACCCCGGAATTGCGCATTGCAGCCCTTGATCGGGTGTTCGCGCTACAGTCGCTTCGAGTCTGTGCATCTCATGTACCAGGTACTGAGCAGGACAAGAAGATTGCTATTTCGGCAGCACGGTTTGGAATTGACGTTGCTGCTGCGCCTACCGG
>JANOOV010000055.1:0-1779 GCA_031421535.1 Gammaproteobacteria bacterium | reverse complement strand
CATCCGGTAGCAACGCTCCCGGTTGTTCGGTATCGACTACTGACGCGATGGGACTCTCGGCTGGTAGCTCTGGCAACGCATCCAGATAGGGCAGCTCATGTTGAATTCCGCTCGGATCGGTTTTTGTTTTAGCGGTCTTGTCCTTTGGGCTGGGACTTTGAATTGAGACCAGTGGTGTTTCCGGCGCTACTGGAATTTCGGCGGGGATATCGGGCAGGCCTTCAAGAGTGATGGACTCGACCTCCGGGACTGCTTCCTCGCGGCGAGCGTCGGCCTTCATTGGCGCACTGGTTTGCGCAGCGGGTTTATCGGCGGCCCGTCTGCGTTTCGGCGGTTCTACCGGCGGGGTTGCATCGGTCGAAAGTTCGTTGCTCACCAAATCCTGCAGCGAGCGCATCACCTCTTCCAACGCCACCTTGCGCGAGGGCTTGTGTTCGGGCGGCGCGCCCTTGTCCGGGGGCTTGGGTTTGCGGGTTGAGCTCATGTCTTTAAAACTCAGTTATTAGTTTTAAGTTCTTAGTGATTAGTTCACGACGGGCTCGGGCGAGGATTTACCGATCAGCGCGCGAGGTTCGCGCGAGACGGAATCCCAGATCCTCTATCCGGAAGGTCGGATGGCTCTTGCGGCGCGCAGACG
This sequence comes from Gammaproteobacteria bacterium, assembly GCA_031421535.1. Taxonomy (GTDB): domain Bacteria; phylum Pseudomonadota; class Gammaproteobacteria; order SG8-11; family SG8-11; genus UBA6921. The sequence continues at coordinate 1,142 of JANOOV010000055.1, read as the reverse complement.
CTGTGCATCCCCAGTGCTGGTCGAACCATCCGCCGCCGCGGAAGATGCGATACGAGCCGTAGACCTCCGGATCGTAGAGATCCCAGCACCACTCCCAGACATTCCCAATCATGTCGTGCAGCCCCCAGGCATTGGGCGCCTTCTGACCGACCTGATGGAGGCTTTCGCCGGAGTTCTCACGAAACCAAGCGACCTCATCGAGCGCGCCGTATTGCAAGCGTTTGTCGCCCGCACGACAGGCATATTCCCACTCCGCCTCCGTCGGGAGACGGTAACCCTCCGCGCTCCAGTCAACCGAGACCTCCTCCCCGTCATCACTGATGGTGTAGCAGCGCTGCAGCCCCAGCCTGCTCGAGAGCGCGTTGCAGAACACAATGGCCTCTCGCCAACACACGTCCACAATGGGCTTGTCGCTGCCGGTCGCCAGAGCCACTGTGCCACTCTGAAGCGCCTGCTCAGCCGCTGTGATCGCGGCATACTGCGCGCAGGTCACTGGGTATCGAGACATGAGAAACGGCTTGAGCGTCACCGTCCAGACGCGCTTCACCCGATAGTCGCGCAGCTCGACCGCTCCCGGCGGGATCGGAACCATGTTTTGCCCGATGCCGGCGATGATGCGTTCCGTCTTCCAAGCCAGCTCGGATCCCGCCACGTTGTCCATCATCCACCCTCGACGTTCATTGTAACCTTAGGAGCCACCACGCCACCCTGGCGCCACCCATTGAGAAGGTCGCCGCCACGCGCCGTCATCACTCAGCACTGCCTTTCAGAGGTTGTATGTCTCAAGTGGATAACCACGCTCGCGATAAAATCGGAAGCGTCCACGCGCATGAATCTTGTCGTCCTCGCTCGCGCCGACCATTTCGGCCACGCGCGTGAAGCGGCTGAACCAGGCTGGCACTTCAGCGGCAAGACTAATGAGCACGTCACTCAAACGTGCCGGCGGTTCGGTATGGCCGATCAACACCGGATGCAGATCGACATCTGTTTCTTGCCGGCACACAGCATGCGGCACAAAGCTGCCTTGGCTGAAGGTCCAGAGTAATTCGTCGAGTTGGTTCGCGGACGATGGATCGGGTGCCAGCAGATACACCCGGTGTCCGAGACGCCAGGCCTTTTCCGTAAGCCGGCAGGCGAACATC
>JANOOV010000054.1:0-1861 GCA_031421535.1 Gammaproteobacteria bacterium | reverse complement strand
GCAGAGTGTCGCCGAATACTTGAGCGCAAACGGCGCCTCGTTCTTCGACGATATTTTACATGCCAGCGGCCACATGAAATCGCAGACTGAAGAAGCACTGGCCGAACTGGTGGGGGCGGGCTTGCTGCACGCTGATAGTTTCGCGGGTTTGCGCGCCTTGTTGGTGCCCAGCGACAAACGCCGCGCCACGCGCGGGCGCAGACCGCGCGCTTACGGCATCGCCGGGGCCGGACGCTGGACGCTTATTGCACGCACACCGGTTATGAATCCGGCCGCACCGATGGCACCCGAGGCCGTGGAAACCATTGCGCGACTGTTACTGCGGCGCTACGGGGTGGTGTTCAAACGCATGCTCGAACGCGAGGCCGATTGGCTGCCGCCGTGGTACGAGCTATTACGTGTCTATCGGCGCCTTGAGGCACGCGGTGAAATCCGCGGCGGACGTTTTGTTGCCGGCTTCAGCGGTGAGCAATATGCGATGCCGGAAGCCCTCGCGAGTCTGCGCGCCTTGCGCAAGGAAAAATCAGATGGCCGCTTGTTGTCGTTAAGTGCGGCGGACCCGCTCAATCTGATCGGCATCCTGACGCCGGGCGCGAAAATTCCGGCGCTTGCTGGTAACCGGGTGCTGTACCGCGATGGCCTGCCGGTCGCGGCGCACCTCGGTGGTGAAACGCGCTTTCTGGAAACCCTCGCCCCCAAAGATGAATGGGAAGTCCGCAACGCGCTCATCCGCCCGTCGTTGTCGCGCGGCGTGCGTGCCTACTTGAATTGAAAAGCTATTGGTTGAACCTTGTTTTTAAAGGTTCAACCGATGGGGCGCTGCGCCTTGGCCGCGAGCGCGGCTAGCAATTGATCGTGTAGCCAAAGAAAACGTACCGGGGTCAGCGTGTCCACGCGATACTTGCGCGGTTTGAGTGAGGCAATCGGGTTGGCGGCCTTATCGCCACCACCTTCTACACGCACACTGGCGCCGTCCGCCGCGGTAAGGCTGACGGCCCCCTCCAGCAAATAGAGATTCCACGAATCGCTTTGGCCTTGTTCCCACAGACGCACGCCCGCGGGCGCTGCATAAATCAAACTGGGAGCAAGAAGCTCATCCACGTGGCGAATATCGAGCCCGCGAAATTGGGCGAAGGCGTGCTGGGCTTCATTGCCGACGGGCTCGGGCGGGGTCTTCACCCAGCGCTCGATGGAAGCCACACGTTGGGTCTCGTGCAAACTCAACATCCCGGCGCCCGGCTGGGCGACGGCTTTGGCTTGCGCCTGCAAGACCGACAATGACGAACTACTGCGTAGCTCTTTACGGATTATGCCTTGGTGCAGTTTCTCTACTAGGATCAACACCTCAGGTACGGCGCGGCGCGCCGGTGGCACGGTGGCAAGCAGGTTGAGCACATCCAGTACCCGAATATCGCGTTCCTGCTCGTTCGGCACTCGTCCGAGCGCGGACCCACGCTGTACCAAGGTCTGTTGCGGCTCGAATAGCACCGGACAGTACACCGGGACATCCGGCAGGCTCTCGCGTCGGTGTTCAAGCAACAATTCGAGGCCACGATAGACACTCAGCTCACGACTCTTTTGTTGGAATGCTGTGAGCCCGTTCACGGCTCGTCCACCGGCGGGATAAAGACTGCGTACCACCGATTCTTCCAGGCTGAGGGAAGTGCGTCCCCATACCCGCGTCTGCGTAGATTCAAAAACAATAGCGCTGCGACGCTCATCCGCGTGCGGGTTTTGCAGGTAGGCCTGCAAAAAGGCGCGATTGTGCGTACTGAACTGGCGCGATAACGGCGCATCGATTTGTAACTGACGCTGCGCGTTGTACACCCCGAGTTCACCGCTCGCGGTTAATACATACAAG
>JANOOV010000053.1:0-1784 GCA_031421535.1 Gammaproteobacteria bacterium | reverse complement strand
CGACGCCATGTTTGGCGACGTTGATATGCGCCACCGCCAATGCGTCGGGAGAAATGTCAACTCCGTCTACCTGGGCCTGGGGAAATTCCAGTGCGCAGGCGATGGCGATGCAGCCGCTGCCGGTGCATAAATCCAGCACGCGCGTGACGCGCTGCGCTTCAATCCACGGCGCGAAGCGATGCTGGATCAACTCGGCGAACGGCGAGCGCGGCACCAGCACGCGCTCGTCGACAAAAAACGGCAGCCCCGCGAACCACGCTTCGTGTGTGAGATAGGCGGCGGGCGTGCGCTTGGAAATGCGCCGTTCAAAAATCGCGAGGATGGATTTTTTCTCGGCGTCGGTCAGGCGTGTGCCCAGCAAGCCTTGCGCGGCTTCGTACGGCAAATGCAACACGCTCAGCACCAGACCGGCGGCTTCGTCCACGGCGTTGTCGGTGCCGTGCCCGAACACCAGACCGGCTTCGTTAAAACGGCTCGCACCCCAGCGAATGAAATCCTGAAGGGTGTGCAGTTGTTGGTGTGCGTCGTCGCCGAATTTCATGGCGCTTGATCCTGTCTTGCCTGAAGTGCCACGAAGCATTGGCGATTTGGAAAGGGGTGTCAATGCAGCCGGATAAACTTCGCCGCGCATCTGCCGATAACCCTGTGCGTCACTGCACTAAACGGACTACGCCTAACCCCTATGCGAAAAACATTTTTGAATGGATTGCTGTGGCTCGTGCTGGCCGCGATGGGCGCCGCTCATGCGACACTGCCTGAGCCGCCCAGGCAGCTGCAGGTGCGCGTCACCGCTGTGAATGACGGCGATACGCTCACGGTGACGGACAGCAAACAAAAATCCTACACCGTGCAGTTGGACGGTATCGATGCGCCGGAATTGGCGCAGCCCTACGGCGAGGCGTCGAAAAAACATCTGGAGCGCCGCATTCTGAAAAAGAACGTGGTGTTGATGTGGTACAAGACCGGCAAAGACGGCGCGCTGATTGCGAAAGTATTGCTCAACAACGGCGACATCAATCTACTGCAACTGCGCACCGGCTCGGCATGGCAGACAAAAAACATTACCGTGGACTTAAGCGGCGGCGATTCCAGCCGCTACGCCAGCGCGCAGGGTCACGCCAAAGGAAAAAGCCTGGGCCTGTGGCGCGGCGAAAACACCATCCCGCCCTGGGAATGGCGCAAGCAACACGAAGCAAAAAAATAAGCGGGAGTAGGCGCTACCCGGTAGCTGTCCGCGCCCCGTCAGGTAGCCGCTGCGCGGCAACCTGACCTACTTATTGCGCGATTAGTCGCCCGGAAAATTTCCGCTATACTCCCCGCACCTTATTTTCTACGGTGCACACTGCGATGGCCCAATACGTCTACACCATGAACCGCGTGGGCAAAGTGGTACCGCCCAAGCGCGAAATTCTCAAAGACATTTCACTGTCGTTTTTCCCCGGCGCCAAGATCGGCGTGCTGGGTTTGAACGGCTCGGGTAAATCCAGCTTGCTGCGCATCATGGCGGGCACGGATAAAGACCATCTCGGTGAAGCGCGTCCGCAGCCGGGTATCCGCATCGGTTTTCTCGCGCAAGAGCCGCAGCTTGACTCAACCAAAACCGTGCGCGGAAATGTTGAAGAAGGTGTGAGCGAAACCAAGGCGCTGCTGGATCGCTTCAACGCGATCAGCGATAAATTCGCTGAACCGATGTCGGACGACGCGATGAACAAGCTGCTCGAAGAACAGGCCAAGTTGCAGGATGCCATCGACACCTGCGGCGCCTGGGAACTCGACCGCAAGCT
>JANOOV010000052.1:0-8304 GCA_031421535.1 Gammaproteobacteria bacterium | reverse complement strand
GGAAATGGAAGTAGCGTGTGTCAGAAGAACAGACGACGCGTATAGGCGAGGTAACGCCACGCGCCCGGCCCGGTCAGGCTGTGCAAATGGTAGCGCCACGCATTGCTGCGGTCTTTGGCGTGCAGAAACTGCGACGACAGGTCGTGTTGCGCGGCGCTCAGCTTGCGGCGCAATGCCCGGCGGATCCGCTCCGGTGGCTGCATCGACAGTAGTTGCTCCAGAAAGCCGACGGAGGCGCGTTGATAGTCCAGCGATTTCGACAACGACCCGGCAGAATCAAAAACGCGGTACGTCGGCACATCCACAAACAGCGTTTTATGGCCTGCCATCAGGATACGAAACGCCAACAGCGTCCACTCAAAGTGCTTGGTCGTGCCGTCGAAATAATCGGCATGAATGGCGGCACTGCGATACAGGCCGCCGCAGGACGCAAGCCAGTTGCAGCGGATCATGGCGGCAAACGGATCGTCGTTGATGGCGTGGGTGTTATCAAGGTAGCGCGCCGCCGCAGACGCGCCGCGCAAACCGTTGGTGGCGACGACGGCAAGCTGCGGGTCCGCAAGCAGGGGCGCGACGCGCGTCTGCAATGCGCCGGGCAGATATTCGTCATCGTCGTCGAGAAAAGCAAAAAATCCGCTGCTCACCTGGGTGCGCCCAAGGCGCAATGCGGCGGGCAAACTGCCCGCTTCCTGATAGACGACCCGCAGGCGCGGATCGGCACGCAGTTGGGCAAGCAATGCCGGATCGTAGCGTGTGCCGTTCACTATGATTACGAGCGCGACCGCAACGCCGTCCTGAGACAGCACGCTTTCAACGGCGCGCGACAACGCTGCGCGTCGCGCACTGTCGCAGAGTGTCGGAATGATTACGGTGACGTGGGTGCAGTCCAAGGTGATCTCGTTATTTCGCGGTGTTCCAGCGCCAAATTGCCATTTCACCACCGCGCGCATCCGCCTTGCGGTACACAAGCTGCGCACGCGCCGACGGCACGCCATTGGCAATCCACTCGCCGATAAACGGGCGCATATGCGCCATGCCGGTCCACAGGACCAGATAATCCGGATTAACTTTATCGAGGTAACGCAACGCCTGCGCGGAATCCGCATACGGATACGCCATATAGATCTTGTCGGCGTAGTACGGAACGCCGCCGTAACTGTCCATGATTTTTTTTGACGGATCGGGATCATTGGCCCGCAGCCACACGCCGGCCTCTTTCACCGGGAGGTGTTCATCCATACCCATCAACAGCTCGGATTCATAGCGTGTGCCGAGAAAACCGAATGCGACGTAAAGGGCAACCATCAGCGCTGCGATCCCCGCTGCGCCGCGTCTTGCCACCGTCTGTGTCAACGCCATATTGGCAAGTGACTGCCGGGTCCAGCCATGCAATTCAACCAGACCGTGTCCGGCCCACAGGATCAGAAACGGATAAAACGGCAAGGTGTAGCGAAACAGCACAAAGTGCGCGAGCGACAGCACAAACAGCGCGTAGCCAGCCACCGCGAGCAGAAACAATTCGCCCCCGAGACGCGCGCGATTCCATGTGCTGCGAAAGAACCCGATGATCACCAGCAGCAGCAGAATGGGCGCGCCCAGCTCATACGACGGCAGCAATTTTTGCAGGAAGGTGCCGATATTTGTTTTCAAATGTGCGGGGATGCGGCCCAGCACCTCCAGGGCACTGGCGGAATACGGTGTATACGTGGCATAGCGTTGCGGTATCAGCAGCGGCCCGACTTCATCCAGCTGTGCGTCGATTCCGTAGGCCGCCTCCAGGTAGGGCATGCCGGTCTCCATGCGGCGAATGATGGTGTAGTTGATGAGGTTTTTGCCTTCCAGGCGCAGTTCGCCCGTGTGCTTGTATAAATAGCCGATATAGGGCGCAGCAACGAGCGCGCCCACCACCATGATCAAGGTGGCGTGGGCCAGGCCTTTACGCCACGCCACGGCGCGTAGCCAGGTCGCTACTAAAACGGCGCCGGCCGCGATGCCCAGAAATACGATGCCTTCGGGCCGGGTCACGTACGCCAACGCGAACGTGATACCGGCCAGCAGCGGATAACGCAGCGAACCCAGTTCCAGCGCCCGCAATCCAAAGTACGCGCCGCTCAGCACAAACAGAATGTAGGTCATCTCGCTGTACACGGCGACGGAGTAACCGATGAGCAGCGGATTGATCGCGATCAGTACACCACCAGCCAGCGCCGCCGGTCGGCTCCACAGCGTGCGCGCAATGCAGAATACCGGGATCACCAGCGCCGAACCGGCAATGACGCCGACCATACGCGCGGCGCTATCCGAGTCCACGAAGAGCAACTTTGAAACCGCGATCAGCAGTGAAAACAGCAGCGTGTACATCGTTTGCGGGCCGCCGTACTGGGATTCGAAGCCGCGGCCACGCAGCAGGTTTTCCGCCGTACGTGTGTACGACGTGCCTTCGCCTTCCATCACCTCCGGACCCACCAGCATCCAGATCAGCCGCACGCCAAAGGCAACGGCAAGCACGATCAGAAATGCGCGGTCCCGATACAGCGGAAGAGTGTCGGTGGGTTGCGGCGCAGGGGGTGTATCAGTCATGGTCGGCGTGATAGCCCTTTAACAGATACAGCGGTCGATGCTTGGTCTCCATGAACATGCGGCCGAGATATTCACCGATGATGCCCAGCGCCATCAGCTGGATGCCGCCGAGAAACAACACGATCACCATGAGTGACGGATAACCGGCGACGGAATCGCCGTAGGCCAGGGTTTTGTAAATGATGAACAAGGCGAACAGAAAGGCGGATAACGCGACCAGTACGCCGACGTAGGTTGCAAGCTTCAAGGGCGCGGTGGTAAACGAGGTGAATCCTTCAATGGCGAGCGTCCACAGCTTCCAGTAATTCCATTTCGTCGCACCGGCAAAGCGTGCATCGCGCCGGTACAGCAGTGCCTTGGACGGGTAACCGATCCACGCAAACAAGCCCTTCATGAAGCGGTGGTGTTCGCGCAATTGTTTTAAAGCGTCGAGTGCGCGGCGGCTGAGCAATCGAAAGTCCCCGGTATCCGAGGGTACATCGACGCGACTGACACGCTGCATCATGCGATAGAAGAGCTTCGCGGTGACCTTCTTGAACCACGTTTCACCCTCACGCATCGTGCGTTGCGCGTAGACGACGTCGTAACCTTCTTCCCAATGCTTGATCAGGTGCGGAATCAGTTCCGGCGGATCCTGTAGATCTGCATCGATGACTACGACAGCGTCGCCGCGCGCATGATCGAGCCCGGCCGTGAGGGCGATTTCCTTGCCGAAATTGCGGCTCAGATCCACGATGGTCGCGCGCGAATCGTGCGCGCGCAGTTCCTGCATCACCTGCAGCGTATTATCGCGGCTGCCGTCGTTGATATACACAACCTCGCAGCGCCCCTGAATCGCATCGAACACGGCGGCAACACGCCGGTGAAATTCGGGCAACACTTCTTGCTCGTTGTAAGCAGGCACAACCACGGAAAGCCGGATTTTGGAGTTTGAAGTTGTCATTTAAATACCTGTAAATCGCAGGGGTAGTGGGCGAGAACATGACCCAGCGACAGGCTGCCAGTCTGGCCCAAAAAAACAAGATGCGAACTGTACACGCAGGCAGTGAACATTTCACGCCAATCCACCCAGGCCTGCGCTTGAAAGCGTCGCATTAACCGCCGGACTTTTCTCTGCGGGCGTGATGTTCGGGACTGACATGCGTACGCGGGTTGCGTTGACACTGTCGAAACCTGTCCTTAGTATCGTTCGACATTCGCGTTGATCGCCGCAACTTGCCGAGAAAGCTAAAACATTACTAGAGGGGTTGGTATGCTCAGTCACCCTTCCGGCCGAGGAGTTTTGGGCGTCGTAACGGCGACGTCTGTACTGTTGGGCTTGCTGGCGTATAACGCTTTCGCGCGGCCAATTTACGATTGGGACATGATCGCCTACGTCGGTGTGGTCTATTCAATGACCGAGTCCGACCCCGTAACGATCCAGGCGAAGACCTACGCAGAAGTTAAGCAATCTGTTTCCGAAAGCGGATACCAAGCACTGTCTGCCGGTAGCGAATATAAAACTGCGGTGGCGAACCGTCCCGAATTGTTCGTTCAACAACTCCCGTTTTACAGCGTAAAACCAGCCTACCCGGCCCTGATGTTGGTTTTGCATAAGATCGGGATTAATCTCGTTGCTGCGGGCCTTGCCATTTCGCGAATCGCCTATGTGCTGACAGGTGTTTTATTGTTTTTCTGGATACTCCGTTACCATGCACTTCCCTATGCGTTGCTGGTGGCTGCGCTGCTGGTCTCGCTGCCATTTTTCGTTTCACTCCCCCGCATGATTTCGCCCGACGCGCTATCGACCTTGTTCTTTCTATGCGCGTTTTTCTTGTTGATCGAACGCAAAAACGTGCTGCTCTCATTGCTGGTTGCGGTCCTCGCGATCACCGTTCGACCCGATAATATTCTGCTCGCCGGATTGTTGTTTGTATTTGCATTCACGGGGTATCCGCAACATCGCGTGTGGTACGCAGCCAGTTTGGCCGCAGGCGTGGGGCTCTATTTAGTGCAGGTAAATATGTCGGGCAACTACGGCTGGCAAACGCTGATGTACCATAGCTTTGTAAATTTCCTGAGCGAGCCGGCAAAATATATTCCGTCACTGTCGTTCGTTGACTACCTGCGGATTTACTATCGTGCGATCGCCCCGGAGACGCTGTTTGAAGGAACCGCCTCCGGCTCGTCCTACAGCATCATGTTATTCGTATTGCTCAACGTGGTAACGCTGGTTGCGCGTTACACTGCCGTCGGGCGGCGCGATGTATGGACGGGCGCATTGTTTCTTAATCTACTTTTTATCAGCGCCCACTGGATCGTCATGCCCGGCGACAAAGACCGCGTGATCGTCGGTTCGTTCATGGTGATATTGATGGCAATCATCGCGACGGCCGGAAGCAACACCACGGCGCGCGCTGTCGTTGCGCCGACCCAGTCGACGTCTTCCTGACTGTAATCAGGGGGTCAGTGCGACCGTCAGTATTGAGTAGAGATCCCACCCCTATGGTAATTCCAGCGCTGCCGGATGTCGCACGCGCATCACGTAGTCGCCATTTTTGAATGGGGTGATCCAGCCGCGTGCGACGATATCGCGGCCGCGCAGTGTTGCGGGGTTATAGTCAGTGAAATAGTGCAGGTCGGCGCGCGCGATCCGTAACGCCATGTGTGGCGCCAGGTTGAGCCAGAGAGTGTTCTTGCTCTGCCCGATGCGTACCACGCGACCCTTGACCCTACGAAATCCGTCGGTACCTGGCCCCACCTGCGGTGCGTCCATCGCAGCGTAATGAGCGCTTGACCAAATGCCGCGCCGGGCTTCTCGGGCATGTTGCTCACGTGCGCGATAACATTCCATCGCGTGCAGGCCCGGCGGGATCGCAATCCAAAATGCCAGGCCCTGTTCCAACAGCATCGCCTCAATGCTGCGACGGTCGCTTGAATACACATGCGCCAAGGTGCGCTGGTGCCCGTCAAAGCGCTCGGCGTCGTAACGCAACAACACGGTGTGATCTTTTTTCAGTGCGGCTTCCAACGCGGCGCGCGCCTCCTGTGCAAACGGTTCAGAGGGCTTGTTATCGCGTCCAATTTCAGGCGCGTTGATGCCGATAAAACGTACATGGCGGCCATCGGCCAGCTCGACGGTGTCGCCGTCAAACACCTTGCGTACCGTGACGCGCTCGTCCACGCGATCCGCCGCGCACGGTGACGGGGTCGCGACGGCGTCGCACCACCACGCAAACGCGCCGACCAAAACGCAAAAAGGGCGCCGCAACTGCGCGCCCTTGCGAAACACGAACCCGAGCCGGGGGTTATTTCTTCTTTGCATACCGCTGACGGAATTTGTCGACTCGCCCACCGACGTCCAGCATCTTCTGCTTGCCGGTGTAAAACGGATGACATGACGAGCACACTTCGATGTGCAGATCCGGCTTGGCATAGGTTGATTGAGTACTAAAGGTGTTGCCGCAACTGCACGTTACGGTCACGGCTTTGTATTCGGGATGGATGTCAGCTTTCATAAGAATCACCTTCAGGGTTACTCACCACGCGCATGCCCACAGACAGCGCGCCAGTGAGTTGGTTGGCGAAAAGAGCAGAATCATAAGGCAATTCCGTTGGGCCGACAAGCTGAAGGGTGCTCACTTTAGTAGTTTAAGTTTCAAGTTGAGCGTCATCTTAACCATCAGCCGCCCGACCCTTTTGCGGGAACAGTCCGCGCGGTTTTTTCTGAATGAATAAAATGATGAACACCAGCACCAGGATTTTCGCCAGTACCGCGCCCGACCAGGGTTCCAGAAATTTATTCACCACGCCCAGCGACATCGCGCCCACCAGAGTGCCCCACAAATTACCCACACCGCCGAACACCACCACCATGAACGAGTCGATGATGTAGCTTTGGCCGAGGTTTGGCCCCACGTTAGTGAGCTGTGACAAGGCGACACCGGCAACCCCGGCGATGCCGGAGCCCAGGCCAAAGGTGAGAGCGTCCACCCAGTCCGAGCGCACGCCCATCGCGCGCGCCATGTCACGATTCTGCGACACAGCACGCACCTGTAAGCCCAAGCGGGTTTTTTTCAGAATCAGCAGCAGTAACGCAAACACCGCGAGTGCGAACAGCACGATGTACAGACGGTTGTAGGTCAGCGAAAACACTTCGTTGATTTGCCACGAGCCGCTCATCCACTCCGGGGTGATGACGCTGCGATTGAGCGGCGAAAAAATACTGCGCACCAGTTGTTGCAGGATCAGACTGATGCCAAAAGTGGCCAGTAGAGTTTCCAGCGGGCGACCATATAAAAAGCGGATGACGCCGCGCTCAATGGCGATACCCACCAGACCGGCGACGACAAAGGCAGCAGGTATTGCCACAAACAGCGATGCATCGATGTGGTTGGGCATCAGCAGTTGCACCACGGAGGTGGTGTAGGCGCCAAGCATCATCAGCTCGCCGTGCGCCATGTTGATCACGCCCATCACGCCGAAGGTGATGGCAAGGCCAATCGCCGCCAGCAGCAGTACCGAGCCTAAGCTGATGCCGAAGAAAATATTTTCCGCGAAATGGTATGCGCCGACGCGCGCATCAATGAAGCCCAACGCGTGGTCGATCATGTCGCGCAGTTGTGTTTCGGACGAGCTGAGTATGGTGTCCGATTTTATTTCCGCGACCGCAGCCAGCCGGTTGCGCACGTCGGGGTTGAGGCTGGATTGCAGCACCGTGACCGCGCGGATGCGCGCGTCCACGTCGTTCGTGCCAAAGTCGGCGAGCGCAATGGCCACGCGCATGGTCTGCGCAACGTCGTCGTTGCTTTCGATGAGTAATTGCGTGCGCAAAATGTCGGCACTGCCGGGGGTTGCGTCTTTGAGAATGTTGTTGACTGCCGCCAGTCGCACCTGGGCGTCGGTGCTGGTGAGGCTGAGGCGTGCAATCGCGCCTTGCAAGTGGGTGCGCAGCGCATTGTTCACGGTCATTTTGCGCAGATCGCGTTTGCCAGCACTGCCCAATACGGTTGCATCCAAAGCATCGGTGATGGTGTAGCCATCGTCTATTTCTTTGGCGTAGACGAGCCTGTCGTCTTCCTTGCGCTGGAACAGGGTGCCATTGAGCAGGGCTTGAAACAGCGGCAATGCGCGCGGGTCTTTACTGTTTTCGATCTGCGTGAGCGCCAGCGCTTTTTGGTCGAAGTCGTCGGAGTTCAGTGCGGCGAGTGCCGGGGCGAAGTCGTCGGCCTGCGCGGCATTGACGAGAAATGAAACAGCCAACAGGCAGAGGGCGATTCGAACAATGCGCATGATCGTGTTTTTTTGTAGGGTAGGCAATGGTCCGCCATAAAAAAAGGGTGGGCAAGGCCCACCCCGATATTTTGCTGCAAACCCGGTTTAGTTGGTTTTGCCCATGCACTTCTTGGTCTTGGTGTTGTAGTTGCCGCAGTTCAGCGCAGTAGTCCAGTCGGCGGTCAAATCCTTGCTGCCGTCCAGGAAGTCCGACCAGGCATCGCCCGCGACCAGGGTCTTGGTCTTCCATACGGTCTGGAACTGGCCGTCGGCCTGTACTTCGCCGATCAACACCGGTTTGGTGATGTGGTGATTCGCCAGCATCTCGGAGGTGCCACCGGACAGGTTGGGCACTTTCACGCCGACGATGGCGCGCACCACGTCATCGGTCTTGGTGCTCTTGGCCTTCTCCACCGCCTTCACCCACATGTTGAAGCCGATGTAATGCGCTTCCATCGGGTCGTTGGTGAC
>JANOOV010000051.1:0-4545 GCA_031421535.1 Gammaproteobacteria bacterium | reverse complement strand
ATTACTCCCATCGCAATTGGGATACTGGGATTCCGCAGCAATGTACCGTAAAGCCCGGCACCATCCAATGGAGATATTCCGCCACCATCAGAAGATGGATGCATGGCCAGACACTACTCAATCAAGGATTTTTTCCGGCTTTTCAGCTTAGTCCTGCGTGTCTTAAAAAATCAGAGGGCAAACGCATTACATGCGCGAGCGTGGTCACATACCTATGTTTCTGGCCACCGGATCGATGGCTTATGCACGCAAGACTTGCGTGAGGTGGTGTCAGCGGGACAGGGGGCAAAAAAATTTCCGCCCGCCGGGAATAATCCACGCACGATAGCTGTTCACTTCTTGTAGCCCATTCCGCAACGGTGTGGGCGCATTCGATAACTGTCTTTTCCATTGCAACAGAAATCAGGAGAACTACATGAAAACACAACGTGGCAATCGCAACGTTCCGTTTCGTTTTTCAAGCGTGGTATTGCTGTGCTTCGCGGGGATGACGTTGGCCAGCACCCAGGCCGGTGCGAACGACGACAAGCCCGGCCATCCGGTCACCGTGGAAGTATTCGCACCCGCGAAAGGCGACCATGCCGGGATCGGCGGGCGTGGCTGGTTTATCGATCTGGCGATCATTTACGACACGCCGCTCGCCAACACCGGCTTCACCGGCTTCCAGCTCACCGGTCCGGCGGTGCACAACAACGTCGCACCGATGCCGGGAACCTTTTCCATCGGCGCCGATGACCGTCTACCAGGGTTGGTGGTTTTGCTCAGCACCACCACGGTGGGTGCCGGGTCATGCCAGAATATCGCCAATCTGTTTAACCTCACCGGCGTCACCAACACGACCGCCGACAGCACCGAGCTGTGGGACACGTGGATTGTCGGTGCTCCCGTCTTCGGTGTTAATACCGAGAGCACACTCTATGTTGCGGTCGCGGACGACATTAACGCCGATGGCATTTTTAACGATGCACCCAATGTGGTCATGGATAGCAACGGCGATGGCCTTTGCGATAAGAAAGATCTGAAAGCGATGGGCGTGGCGTCCAGCATCAAGAAGGTGGAATTCTTTATCAATCCGTAACTGCGGTGTTTAATTCCGGCGGGCGGCTCACTTTGGAGCTTTGCCCGCCGTTTTTATTTTTTATCCAGCTCATCTTTCAACCCGGCAAACGGATTGAAGGTTGCGGCTTTAGGTGCGACCTTGGGTGTGGTCACTCCGAAGTCTGCACCCGCGCCCATGACGAACTGCGAATATTTTTGATGTTCCCAGTCGTGACAATAAAGACACAGGTTTTCCCAATTGCTGCCGTCGGACGGATTATTGTCATGGTTGTGGTCTTTGTGATGCACCGTCAGCTCATGCAGATTCGCGCGTGTGAAATCGCGATTGCAGCGCGCACACACCTGCGGGTACATGCGCAACGACTGCTCGCGATAGCCATTCATGCGCGTGTTCGCATCCTTGTGCGCTTTCGCGACGATGTTATCGAGTTTTTTCGTGTCGATTTTTCCGCTGGGAGGCTTGCGCGGGTGATGTGGTTTGGGAGTCATTGAAGGGCCTCTGGATACATAAAGCGAAGCTGAAAATCTAAGTCACCCGAAGTGGGAGTGCAAGTAGCATGTGGCGTTCATGCCGAAGACTATAAGAGCCGGTACTTTACTTCACTGTGCCGCGTGGCAGCGGCGCGTCCAGTTTTTCCGCGCCGGAGTTGATTAACAAGTCGATCATCGCGGTGCGGTCGTTTTCGATGGCCAGAAACAGCGGCGATTGTCCTTTTTTATTGGTCACGTTGACGCTCTGGCTGTTGTCGCGCAGTAGCAGTTGCGCCACGTCGGCATTGCCGTTGCGTGCGGCAAACATCAGCGCGGTCCAGCCCGCAAGGTCGGTGATTTCGGCGTCGGCGCCGCTGCGTACTAAAAAGCTCGCCATGTCGGTGTGATTGCTATTCACGGCGAACATCAATGGAGTCCACCCCTCACGTGATTTCGCGTTGATGTCGGCTTTACGCGCCACCAGCAGTTTTGCAATTTCCAGATAATTTTTTTCCGCCGCATAGGTGAGTGGCGAACGTGTGTCGTCGTCGGCGGTGTCGGGTTCGGCGCGCCATGCCAGCAGCGTTGCGGCCAGATCGGTACGGCCTTCCTGTGCCGCAATCACCAGCGGCGTTTTGCCGAGCATGCCACGCACATTCATTGCGGCGCCGTGTTCAGTCAGTGCTTTTACCGCTGTGACATTGTTGCCCAGCACCGCCAGATGCAAGGCGGTGTTGCCGTGCCGGTCAATCCACTGGCTTTGGGTTTTTGCCTGTACTTGCAGCAATGCGCTGATCGCCTCGCCGTAGTTACGTTCTGCGGCTAGCATCAAGGCGGTTTTAGTAGTTTCGTCTTTCAGGTTGAGGTCGGCTCCGGTGTTGATGAGTAACCGCAGTACGTCGATGTGTTTTAGCACCACGGCGTGCATCACGGCGGTTCTGCCCTGCGTGTCTTTGGCATTGATATCCGCGTTGGTTTTAAGTAATTCCTGCAGTGTCTTCACATGACCGTTGATGGCGGCAATGCCAAGCGCCGTCATACCGGCGCTGTCTTTGCGATCCACTTGCGCGCCATTGCGCAGCAGCTCGCGTACGATCTCGGGGTGGTTTTTCATTACGGCAAGCATCAGCGGCGTATTTTTGTAACGGTCGCTTGCATTCACCTGCGCGCCGGAACGCAGCAGCAATTGCAGCGCCGACACACGCCCGTACAGCGCCGCTTCCATCAGTGCGGTGCGCCCGTCTTTATCGGCGAGCTTCACGTCCGCACCGACGTTGAGCAACAGTTGCAGCGACTGCACGTCACCACGCCGCGCTTCGGCACGCAGCGCCATATGAACGTCCAGATTTTTTTCTTTTACGTCGATGACGGCGCGGGCCGTAAGGCCGGTGCCGGTTGCGGCGGGCCCATCGTTAGCGTGTGTGCCTTGGGGTTGCAGGCGCTGGTTCGCGATTTCGACTTTTTTCTGTGCGGCCAGCGCGTATAACTTTTTGGCTTTGACGTCGTCCGCCGGTGTGCCCACACCCAGTTCGTACAACACCGCAAGATTGTAAATAGCCCTGGCGTGATTTTGCTCCGCCGCGCGGTTGAACCATTTGAACGCTTCGTCGGGATTTTTTTTCACGCCCAAGCCGAGCCGGTATAAAGATGCCAGCCGGTACTGCGCATCAGCGTGCCCTTGTTTGGCCAGCGGCGTCCAGACTTTGACTGCGGTATCAAAATCGCCTTTGCGCGCCGCCGTCAATCCTTGTTTATAAACCGGGTCATTTATGGCCGCGCTCGCGGTACTGCCCAAGCAAAACAGTGTGAGTGCAATCAGTAAACGTGACGAGATGTTCATGAACTCATTGCATCGACATTTAGTTGGGTAAATTTAAGGCCCTGTAGTATAACGTGCAGGTCTGGCGACCAACGATATATTCGACTCCATCCCACGGAATCTGCATGAATCTGCACGAATACCAATCCAAACAATTATTCGCCCAGTACGGCATTCCGGTCGCGTCAGGAAAGTTGGCGAACTCAGTGGACGAAGCGTTAGCGGCGGCAAAATTTCTCGGTGGCGATGCGTGGGTGGTCAAAGCGCAAGTGCATGCCGGTGGGCGCGGCAAAGCGGGCGGCGTTAAATACGTGCGCAGTGTGGCGGAGCTGGAAAATTTTGCGCGCGGACTGCTCGGCACGCACTTGGTCACGCACCAGACCACCGCGCATGGCCAACCGGTGAACTGCCTGTGGTTGGAAACACCCTGCGTGATCGCGCGCGAGTTGTATCTGGGCGCGGTGATCGACCGGCATCACAAGCGCGTCGCGTTCATGGCGTCGAGCATGGGCGGTGTGGACATCGAAGAAGTCGCGACCCACCACCAAGATAAAATTCTCACCACGTTTGTCGATCCGGTGGTGGGGTTGCAAGCCTATCAGTGCCGTGAGTTTGCGTTCGCGCTGGGGCTTAAAGATCAGCAGGTCGGCGCACTCACCAAAATCATGACGGCGTTGTATCGCCTGTTTCTCGACAAGGATTTGAGCCTGATTGAAATCAATCCGCTGGTTGTCACGGAGTCCGGCGAGCTGCTTGCGGTCGATGCCAAACTCAATGTCGACGACAACGCCCTGTACCGGCAGAAAGCGTTAGCGGATTTACGCGATGCTACGCAGGAAGACGCCAAAGAAAATAAAGCACAGCAGTTTGGTTTGAACTACATCACCCTCGACGGCAACATCGGCTGCATGGTCAACGGCGCGGGTCTCGCGATGGCCACGATGGATTTGATCAAACTCGAAGGCGGCCTGCCCGCAAATTTTCTCGACGTCGGCGGCGGCACCAGTGCCGAGAAAGTCGCCGAAGCGTTCAAACTGTTGTTGTCGGACGGCAACGTCAAAGCGATTCTGGTGAACATCTTCGGCGGCATCGTGCGCTGTGATTTGATCGCTGAGGGCATTATCAAAGCGGTGCGTGAAGTCGGCGTAAAAATTCCGGTGGTGGTGCGCCTCGAAGGAACCAACGTTGACAAGGGC
>JANOOV010000050.1:0-6219 GCA_031421535.1 Gammaproteobacteria bacterium | reverse complement strand
CCTGTGGTTTCTTCTGGCTTTCGATGCCGGTCAATTGATCGGATACCTGGCACTCAAGCACGTGACCCACACGGTGCTGGGCATGCGCGCATCCAAGGTGGATTTTCTGGTGACCCACGACGCCGACCGGCCGCAATTGGTGGCGCGGCCGAAACAGGCCCAGGCGGTGAGCGCAGCGTTCCTCGCTTATTTATGGGGACGCAGGCGCGAATGGAGTTTCCTCGAATTTCGCCAGCAAGATGCGACTTCGCCGCTGCTCCCACCGCCGCCGGCGGTCAAGCTCAAGGGTTGCTGGGTCAGCCAATGGCCGAGCATGGACAACGGCACCATCCCGATACACTGGGACACGCTGGACGCGTATTTTAAATCTTTCTCGAAAAAATTCCGCTCCAATGTCAGCCGCCAGATGCGCAGCTTACTGGCCGCAGGCGAGGTGGAATATCTCGTATCGTCGGACCCCGGCACCACGCCTGCGTTGTTTGAGCTGTATCAGAGCATCGAGCAGCGTAGCTGGAAATCGCGCGCCGGTGCCGCCATCGGCCGACACTCGCAGTGGGTCAAGTATTTCCAAGGCCTGCTCGATGCCCGCCAGCCGATGCGCATGTCGATCCACGTATTGCTGCTCGACGGCGTACCGGTCGCCGGGCTGATCACCGGCGCGTTCGAGAAAGGGCTCTATGCTTTACATATCGTTTCCGATACTGCGTTGAATCAGTTGGCGCCGGGATCAGCGGTGTTGTTGCTGAGCATGCGCCAGGCCATTGAGGGCCGTTACACCTTCTTCAACCTGCTGTCGGGCTTTGGCTATTACAAAGTGCGCTGGCAGGCGCAAATGACGGAAACCCACAACGCGCAGATTTACCGGATAGGCAGCGCGTTTTTCTGGCGCCGGGTGTTGGGAGATTTACAGCGTTGGGTATTTTCAATCAAGTCGAAGCATGCATCGACGTTATTCAATCCCACGCGTCGAGAGGTTAGCGAGCGCGACAGCGAACCGGGCGATCTCGGCACGAGCACCACCAAACTCCAGATAAACCCCGCAGAACAAACGCGCATTGCCGTGTTGATTGCCGAAGCCCGGAAAGGTCAAGGTGAGTTTCTGTCGGCGGTGCAGCTGGCCGCACTGATGCCATTCGAGACGCAGCGGGCTGCAGAAGTTAAGCCACAACAGAGCAATGTCGTACGTGCCATTGCTTGCGAGTCCAGCCTGTAATCGCCGGACTAAACCACCCGTGGCCGGGAGAAAGGATTGCTGCACGGACGCAGTTGGCGGATGGGATCGTAGTAGCCAAGATAACGCACCATCTGTGTTTCGTCAGCGCCCTTCAGGAAAAAATCGCTGGACAATAAATAAACCGAAACCACGCGCTCCTCACCATGCCGCAGTTCACGCGACAACACATTGTCATACGAAGAAACATCCAACTGCCTGTAAATCGGCCCAGCCGCATCGATTAACCGCAGCCGGTTGCTGGACATGACTTTTTTGCTCACCAAATCTCGTGCATAGGCGTACAGACCGGCCTCGTCCAGGATCAAATAGTCGAGGCGCTTGCGCAGTACGGCAATGATGGCATTTTCATCGCGGCTGCCAATGAAGCGCCAGGTCGTGATCGTGGCGATTCCGGCGACGGCGGCAGCAAGGAATTGGCGGCGACTAAGCATTTTTTCCTCGCGCTGCGAACAGATGATCCGCCGCCCACAGCGACAACGCTGAAATTGTCAAGGTTGGGTAGGCCGGGCTTGCGGTGGGAAACGCGCTCGCGCCCAGCACGACCAGGTTACGAATCCGATGATGCATCAAGTGGCGGTCAACGACGCTGGTGGCGGCGTCGTTGCCCATGACCACGGTGCCTTGAATGTGCGCGGTGGTACGACCCAGCGAAATGCTTTCGATGCTTTCAATCGGCAGCGCTTTTGACAAAGTATCGATCATCGCCGGAACCTGCTTCATGCCGCGCTGCGCATAATCCGAGTAGCCGTTGAACGTCATCTCGGCAAGGCGCGGGTTGGCGACGTTTATCGTCACGGTGTTATCAGCCCGTGGCAGCTCGTCAAACATGAAACGTAAATACATGCGCTCGGTCCACCGGCCCCGTTCGGTGCGCAACGACACGCGCTGGTGAACAAAGGGCGAGTTCCAGGTCTCGACTAAACACGCGGCGTGTTCGCGGCGATGCTCGCCTTCATAAAACAAATAACCGTTACCGGAAATCATGGTGCTGCCGTTGTAACTTTTTACCCCGCGCAGGTTCAGGCAAACATCCACGGAGAGTTGTTCATGCAGGCGCTTGCCTAACAGTTCGTGCGTAATGCCGGAGCGCAGCAGGATATGCGGATTGAATAAAGCGCTCGCCGCCAGCACCACGAGATCGGCGGTCGCCTTGCGCTCTTGTCCACCGTGCATGTAACTCACGCCCTGCGCGAGATCACCACGGGTTGCTACTTCTTCCACCTCGGCGCGCAACTGTAACGTGACACGAGCATCGGCATACACCTGATGCAGACCGTTATCGATGGTGAACTTTGCATCCTGCGGACACTGCTCGCAGATGCCGGTGCCGCAGCAAACGCCCCGCGTACCGGTGTACGCGCTGGCGCGTGCCGTGGCCGGGTGAAACCAACCGTGCGGAAAGGTTTTTTTCAATAACTCGTCAGGATCTGAAAAGCGATGCGGCGGCAATGGAAAGGGGCGGGAGCGCGGCATCGGACTATCGGCCGGGCCCGATACCGCCATGATGGTTTCGACGTCGCCGTAATATGTTTCCAGTTCGTTGTAGCTCAAGGGCCAATCGACGCCGACGCCATAGCGCGATTGCAACTGGAAGTCGCCGGGCATCATGCGCGTGGCACCACCCCACCAGCATTTTGAATTGCCACCAAAACCCGGACTCATCAGCCATTCTTTTTCGGGATTGTTGTTGACGAAGAAGGCTTCGGGGTCAAGGCTCGACGTGCGATGGTTCTGCATTTGCCACGCCTTGGTATCGCGATTGCCACGCTCCAGCACCAACACGCGCGCCGTCGGCGGCGCGTGCTTCAGATAGCGCAGCAAAAAAAACGTCCCCGCGAAACCGGTGCCAACAACGATGGCATCGTAGTGATCAGTCATTACGTGCTTTCTCCGGACCGCCCTGCAACAACATTGTGACTCTGTGCGCGCGCAGTGACGTTACCGGTAGCTAATCGGGTGCCCTCGCCAATGGAAATACGAATGAATTGATCATACGCAGAGCGTGGTTGAACTCTCTGTGCGAAAACGAACACAGCAAATCGAGCTCGCGGACGCCGCCAAGAAGCGGCGGGGTAGTGCGGTGTTTGCACCGCACCCAAACATATCGCTACAAGCTGTTTTCCTCCGTATTACGTGGCAAAATGAACTTTAAAATCGACTATTCGGTCGGCGAGAAGTCCACGGTCAAAGGCAAGATTGAAGCGATGAATACTGAAGCTGAAAAGCGCAGCTCCCTCCTCTAGCTGGCACCACAGCTCCTGAAAAAGCGGAACGTCGTCTTCTGATAATTCGAGATTCCCATGGTAAGGCCAACGCCCGAGCGTTCGATACGATGTCCCACCTTTCAACAAAGGGGAGTCTGACCAGCTCGCGAGACCGGAGGTATGAATCTGGGCGTGCTTAAAGAGACGCAGCGCAGAAAGAACATCGTCGACCACGAGATCGTCTCGAAAAAGAGAGCGATTCCCAAAGCTACCCTCACTCTTTCCATTTGAACCATTTGGAAGCTCATACGGATCGCCATCGCGCCGAATCTGTTTCGGTAAGGACGTTGTCCTTCGAATTCCCACGGCGACACCGCCATGGATCAGCGAAAATCGCAATGAATCTGGCCGAATTACACCCACTTGATAACAGCGAGTCACCTCGTCGTCAGTGAGGCGGTCGAGGACCAGCTCTTTGTTCAGCTGAAGCGGAAACACTGGAACAACCAAATATGGGAGCGGCGCAATCATCTTGGATTCAATCCGATCTGCGCAAAAAAAAGTCGGCTCACGTCAACCATGCGCTTTGGAATCGCGCCTCTGTGAACGTAAGGAAACCATCTTCGCCAACCATCGCATACAGCAGGGAGTTGAGGATGTGTCTTACTTCAAAGCGAGACGCTGACATACTGGTGCCAACCAAGTGATCGAGATGTGGCCCAACATTCGTATCGGACTGCAAGCACTCGATGCACGTTTGAAAATCGGGTAACGAGCGAAGCCAATCATCGCTTAGCATCGGCCGTAATGTTCGCTTACGTTTTTTGCGCTCACGGAAGTAGCCATCGCTTCCGCGTTCCCATCGGGTGACATCCTCGAACTCTGGTACCAAATCCTTCGTCTCCACGGAGAGACGCGATACCGCATCACGCACAAAGTCATGAAGGATGCGCTCAGTTCGAGCGCTGATCTGTTGCGCAGCATGAGTGTCTGTCGGCTGTGTTGTCATGTGGTCTTCGTTCGTCCCGACGAGAAAAAGGGACTTCCCTTTTACATACCAACCGTTTGTGTTGCATCTCAAAGGAACACTGCGGGAGAAACTCCAAAACGTTTGGCGAGCCCGGTGATCTGGCGCGTGTTTAATTCGCGCTTACCCGCCAGTACTTCGGAGACCACGCCCTGGCTGCCGATCTCCGGTAGATCCGTTTGTCGCAGGCTGTGCTCATTAGCCTGACCGCTAAGGGAAAGCTTGTTCCATGTTTTCGTTCTTCAGGTCGCGCCGTTTGTGAATGACGGCCAGGACATCGATGTGGTTTGTTTTGAGTTCATAAATGATCCGATACGAATACATTGGAATCTCACGGATACTCTCGACTTCAAACTCAGGCACCACACGACCGAGCCGAGGCAGGTCTTCAAGCAACAATGTTTTTCGTACCAGCGCGTCGGAAACACGCTTGGCGTATATCGGGGAGTCGTTCGCGATGTGGTCGTGAATGTGGCGTAGCTGTCGAATTGCATGCGCGGTCCAAATCACCATTTCTCAATGTCTCGTAAAACCTGCTCGGCCGGGGATGACTTGCCCTGCGCCGCGTCGGCTTGTCCGCGCCGGACGTTTTCGAGCACATAGAGCTGATACATGATTTCTTCCATCTGCGCATCGTCCGGAAGGTTTGAGATGGCGTTAATGGCTTCTTTCTTGAGCGGTTCCATGGCAATGACCCCGGTTGAAAAATTGACTGACGGTTTAGGTTAATTTATTGCCAAGTGTAGCAGAGCTCTAAAAGACGCCAAGCACGAAAGGCTGGCGGTAGCGCGACCGCACGGACGTAATCTTTTTTCGTGCGCAGCGTGCCGAGCGGCACCAAGGTCCGCAGCCGTTGGTATTCGTGAATGGCAGCCTTCATCTGGCGCGTGGTCATGGCGACTCCTTCCATTTGTCTCGATTGTACTGTGCGCGCGTTAGCACATGCCGGATGTAATGAATTGCGGCAATCAACGGTTGTGACGCTGGAAAAATACACCGGTTCGACAACCGCAGGGTTGAAATTCGCTGCCGCGAACGCGGCTTTCGATTCGGGTTAATGCTTCACAACGGCGCCGCAGTACCCAGCGCTGGATGATGTGTTTTGCGGAATGAGAAAATCACTACGCCGATCACGTTGATCACTTCACCGATCAGGATCCCCAGCAGCGCGCCGACCATGCCGAATTGCAGCATGCCCCAATAGCTGGCGGCGAGCGGCGCAATCTCGCGCAGAATGCCCTGCGTACCTTGAAGGTTCCAGGGCTCGTGACGGTGGAGTGTCTCCCGCTCGCCACGCCATTGGACACCTCAAAGAAGCGGCAAGTGTTGCAGGTGACGATGCCTTTATTGAACGCAGGCCACTAAAAACAGTGAAGCGTGATAAAATTTTTTTCATTCCTTCTGCCGGATTAAAGCGAGGTGAAAACATGACCACACTACAAATCAAATTTAATCTACCCGACCCGCTCGCCGCCGAAGCACAGGCCGCCGGGCTACTTGCGCCGGAGCAACTGGAACGGTTGGTGCGCGAGGCGCTGCAAGTTAAACGTGTCGATAAATTGGCCGGGGTACGCGGGGCATTGGCGGCCAATCCACTCCCGCCGATGACGCCTGAAGAGATTCAGTCGGAGATCGATGCTTACCGAGCCGAAGTCCGTCGTGCGACTGGTCCTTGATACCAACACGGCGATCTCGGGTCTGTTGTGGCACGGTACGCCCGGCAGGCTGATCGACGCCGCACACTCCAAGTCGGT
>JANOOV010000049.1:0-3503 GCA_031421535.1 Gammaproteobacteria bacterium | reverse complement strand
TGGAAGTCGTGGATCTCGTCAAGGCGATGGAAGACAAGTTCGGCGTTTCCGCCGCAGTAGCAGCGGCTCCGGCAGCAGGCGCTGCCGCTGGTGCTCCGGCCGCAGCGGAAAAGACCGAATTTAATGTCGTGATGTCGTCTTTCGGCGATAACAAAGTCAACGTCATTAAAGTGATTCGCACCATCACCGGTCTGGGTTTGAAAGAAGCCAAAGACCTGGTTGAAGGTGTGCCCTCCATGGTGAATGAAGGTATTGCCAAGGCCGACGCCGAAGCCATCAAGAAGCAGTTGGAAGAGGCCGGGGCCAAGGTGGAGTTGAAATAAGTACTGCCTTGAATAGCAACGCACGGCGCGCAGTGTTCGACATTTCCCTACGCAGCAGCGTGGGGAAATGTCGCTGTTCGTTTTTGCAGTTTGATCAATGTCCGGCAACGATGAGTCGGTGGCGTTTCGCTACCGGCCCGTCGTTATTGGTTTTGCAACGACTTTGAGTTAATTCTCAGGGGAGCACCGATGGCCTATACTTTTACCGAGAAAAAGCGCATCCGTAAGAGCTTTGGCAAACGTCCAGAGCTTCTGAAAGAACCCTACCTGCTTGCAATCCAGGTGAATTCCTACCGGGAATTCCTGCAAGAGGAAGTGGCGCCGGAAAAACGCAAACCGCATGGTTTGCATCAGGCATTCAAATCGATATTCCCGATGGTGAGCTACGCCGGTTTCGCGTCGCTCGACTACGTCGCCTACCGCTTGGGCACCCCCACGTTTGACGTGCGTGAGTGCCAGCTGCGCGGCCTGACTTACGCTGCGCCGCTGCGCGTGAAAGTGCGTTTGGTCATCTACGACAAAGAAGCCCCCGCAGGCGCCAAAGTCGTCAAGCAAGTGAAGGAACAGGAAATTTACATGGGCGAAATGCCGCTCATGACGGAAAACGGCACGTTTGTGATTAACGGCACCGAGCGCGTGATCGTGTCGCAGTTGCATCGTTCGCCGGGCGTGTTTTTTGATCACGACAAGGGCAAGACGCACAGCTCCGGCAAGTTGCTGTACCACGCGCAAATCATTCCCTATCGCGGTTCGTGGCTGGATTTTGAATTCGATCCCAAGGATTGCGTGTTCGTGCGCATCGACCGGCGTCGCAAATTACCGGCCACAGTATTGTTGCGTGCGCTGGGTTATTCCAACCAGCAAATTCTTGAAATGTATTTCGAGACCGATCACTTCAAGGTCAAGAAAGATCAGACGTTGAGCTTTGATGTTGTGCCAGAACGGCTGCGTGGTGAAACCGCATCGTTTGCGATTGAAGTCAAGGGCAAGGTTATTGTTGAAGCCGGTCGCCGCATAACAACGCGTCACGTGCGTGACCTGGAAAAAGCGGGCGTAAAAACGCTCGACGTTCCTAGCGACTATGTAATGGGTCGCGTGTTGTCACATGATGTCGTCGATCCGGCCAGCGGCGAAATTCTCGCCAACGCCAACGACGAGATGAACGTTGAAATTTTTACCAAGTTCGTGAAGGCGGGTATTAAAGATTTCAAAACTATTTACGCCAATGATCTGGATCGCGGCCCGTATATCAGTCATACGCTGCGTCTGGATTCCACGCGCACCGATCTTGAAGCCTTGGTGGAAATTTATCGCATGATGCGTCCCGGCGAACCGCCGACCAAGGATGCCTCCATCGCGCTGTTTAACAATCTGTTCTTCAGTGCGGACCGCTACGATCTGTCGCCGGTTGGACGCATGAAATTCAACCGTCGTGTCGGCCGTCAGGAAATCACCGGCTCGGGCGTGCTGTCGAAGCTCGACATTACCGATGTGCTGCGCACCGTCATTGAAATCCGCAACGGTCGCGGCACCGTGGACGACATCGATCACTTGGGTAATCGCCGCATTCGCAGCGTCGGTGAAATGGTCGAGAACCAGTTTCGTGCCGGTTTGGTGCGGGTCGAGCGCGCTGTTAAAGAGCGTTTGAGTCTGGCGGAATCCGAGAACCTGATGCCGCAGGAAATGATCAATGCCAAGCCCGTCTCGGCCGCGATCAAGGAATTTTTCGGTTCCAGTCAGCTGTCGCAGTTCATGGATCAAAACAACCCGTTGTCCGAAGTCACGCACAAACGTCGCGTCTCGGCCCTTGGGCCGGGCGGCCTGACGCGCGAGCGCGCCGGGTTCGAAGTCCGCGACGTGCACCCGACGCATTATGGCCGGGTGTGCCCGATTGAAACGCCGGAAGGTCCAAATATCGGTTTGATCAACTCGCTGGCGGTTTACGCGCGCACCAACGAATACGGCTTTTTGGAAACCCCGTATCGCAAAGTGGTCAGCAGTCGCGTCACCGATCAAATCGACTATCTTTCCGCGATTGAAGAAGGCGAATTCGTGATCGCGCAAGCCAATGCGACCATGGACAAGAACGGCAAACTCACTGATACCTTGGTGTCCTGCCGCCATAAAAATGAATTCACCATGTCGACGCCGGAGCGCATCAATTACATCGACGTGTCACCCAAGCAGATCGTCTCGGTGGCTGCCGCGTTGATTCCGTTCCTGGAACACGATGACGCCAACCGTGCATTGATGGGTTCCAACATGCAGCGTCAGGCGGTGCCGACGTTGCGTTCGGAAAAACCGCTGGTCGGTACCGGCATCGAACGCGCAGTAGCGATCGACTCGGGCGTGACCGTGGTTGCCAAGCGTGGTGGTGTAGTGGATTCCGTTGATGCCGGCCGTATTGTCGTGCGTGTCAACGATACCGAGACCATGCCGGGCGAGTCGGGTGTAGACATTTACACCTTGATCAAATACACGCGTTCCAATCAGAACACCTGTATCAACCAGAAGCCGCTCGTAGTTCCCAGCGACGTGGTGGCCAAAGGCGATGTGCTTGCCGATGGTCCGTCTACCGATCTGGGCGAGTTGGCCTTGGGCCAAAACATGCTGGTCGCGTTCATGCCGTGGAACGGCTACAACTTCGAAGATTCGATTTTGATCTCCGAGCGCGTGGTGCAAGAAGACCGTTACACCACCATTCACATCGAAGAGCTGACCTGCGTTGCGCGCGATACCAAATTGGGTTCGGAAGAAATTTCCGGAGATATTCCCAATGTCGGCGAATCCGCATTGGCCAAGCTGGACGAAGCAGGAATTGTGTACGTCGGCGCTGAAGTCAAGCCCGGCGACATTCTGGTCGGTAAAGTCACGCCCAAGGGCGAAACGCAACTGACACCTGAAGAGAAATTGCTACGTGCCATCTTCGGCGAAAAAGCGTCCGACGTTAAAGACACGTCATTGCGCGTTCCATCCGGCATGGATGGCACCGTGATCGACGTGCAAGTGTTCACGCGTGACGGCGTACCCAAGGACACACGCGCCAAGCAGATTGAAGAAGCCGCATTGGCGAAAGTGAAAAAAGATTTGCAGGACCAGTACCGCATCATGGAAGACGATGCCTACGACCGCCTGGAAAAAATGCTGGTCGGTAAAGTTGCCGACGGGGGTCCGGCGGGT
>JANOOV010000048.1:0-3136 GCA_031421535.1 Gammaproteobacteria bacterium | reverse complement strand
CCGCCGGGCAACGCGGTGGCGATCACTAGCAGATGCGGCTCGCCTTGGTATAGCCCGGTAGGAAATGCATCTTCGTCGAGCCATAATTTATGGACCTCACCATCCAGCGGAATCTCGGGTTCGGGCGGCCAGCGCAACAGGTTACCGGCCAGTTTCTCGCCGTTGGGTGTAACCAAAAGATAGAAACGGCCTGCGGCCAAGGCACCCTCCAGCTGCTGGCTGACCGCCGCTGCCGCGTTGCCGTTTTCAATCTCGCGCAACAACGCCGCATAGTCCTGCTCCAGATGTTCGCCGCGCTGCTCATCGGTGAGCCAGACGCTTGTCAACATCAGCGCCCCCAATCCCAGGCCCAGCACCAGCGCGTACAGCGCCACATAACGCAACGCCAACCGCACGGCCGTGGTTTGCAACAGATGATGGAATTTCATGGCGTCTGGCTCAGCTTATAACCGGCACCGCGCACGGTGTGCAGCAGCGGCAGGTCGAAGTCCTTGTCGATCTTGCCGCGCAGGCGGCTGATCTGCACATCGATGACATTGGTGTGCGGATCGAAGCGCACATCCCACACCTGTTCCAGCAACATGGTGCGGGTCACGACTTGGTCTACGTGGCGCATCAGGAATTCCAGCAGGCGATATTCGCGTGGCTGCAAGCGGATCAATTTGCCGCCGCGCGTGGCGGTCTGCTTGTGCGCATCCAGCACCAGATCGGCGAGCCGTAACTGTTGCTCGGCGGGTAACGATGGGCGGCGCCGGGTCAGTGCTTCCAATCGGGCGAGCAGCTCGCTGAACGCATAGGGCTTGACCAGATAATCATCGCCGCCGGCGCGCAGCCCGGCGACCCGGTCGTCCACCTCGCCCAGCGCCGACAGCACCAGCACCGGCGTCTTGTTGTGGTCGGCGCGCAGCATGCGCACGATGGACAGGCCGTCGCGTTTGGGTAGCAGCCGGTCCACCACGATGACGTCATACGCACCGGTCAGCGCCAGATGCAGGCCGTCGTCACCATCGGCCGCGTAGTCCACCACGTGGCCGGATTCGCTTAATCCCTTGATCAGGTACTCGGCGGCCTGACGGTCGTCTTCAATCAGCAGGATGCGCATAGCTATTCATCATAGGCGCGCCGCCGCCGAACACCATTACCGTTTTGTAATGTTGCGGAAAGTCTGCGGCAAGCCGGGTTGTGAAGAATGGATAACACCGGTGGCAACCTGCCATCGGGCAACCCATTACTTCAGGAGCAATCCGATGAACCCGCAAATTTTTAAAACAGTCAATACCCGGAGCACGATCCGCTGGGAGGTTTGGAGAAGGGCCGCAACGGTGCTGATGCTCGGCACCCTGGGGCTGGCGGTGCAGGCATGCTCGAACAGCAAGTCGCCCCCGCCCGCTGCCCCGCCCGCCGCAAGCATTCCCGCCACCGTGCCCAACTTCAAGGCGGCGACTTTCACCCAGCCCAGCAAGATCACCCACTCTTACTTCCCGCACGTGGCAGGCACCGAGCGTCTCCATGCCATCGAGACGGCAGACGGCCTGGTCACTATTTTTACCGAGGCGTTGAACGAGACGCGTGTTGTGGCCGGGGTTGAAGCGCGTGTGGTTCGCCACCGCGAATATCTGGAAAGCGTCATCACCGAAGACAACTACGCGTGGTACGCGCAGGACGACGCCGGTAACGTCTGGTACCTGGGCGAGACTGTGGATAAATATGAATACGACGATCAGGGCGCGCTCATCGAAATCACCCACGAAGGCGCGTGGGAAGCGGGCAAAGACGTTGCTGGTGAAGGCACGCTCGCCAACCCGGGGTATCTGATGAAAGCGACCCTGATGCCGGGCGACCGTTATCACCACGAGTACCAAAAAGGTGTCGTTGAGGATCAGGCCGAAGTGGTGGCCATCAACGTGCCGGTAACACTGGCCGACGGCAGCGAAAAAATCTGCGTGAAGATTCGCGATACCTCGGTGCTGGATGAAGCGGGCAGCTTCGCGTTCAAGTACTACGCGCCGGATATTGGTCTGGTGCTGGAAGAGTCGGGTGACAAACGTACCTTGTTGCTGCCCGTGGCGCCGGTCAGCGCACGTGTGGATTTGACGCTGCCCACCTTCTCCAACCCAACGGAGATTAACAACCCGCTGTTCCCGATCAGCAAAGTGGATCAGACCCTGCTCGTGGGGCATGTAGGCACCGCTGCGTTCCGCGTGTCCTACACGCTGCTGCCGGGCACGACGCCGATTGCCTGGAACAACCAAACCATCCAGACGCGGACGATCCAGTACGTCGCCTACGAAGACCGGCGCATCGTCGAATACGCATTGGATTGGTACGGCCAGGCCGACGACGGCTCGGTGTGGTACTTCGGCGAAGATGTCTTCTGCTACGAGGACGGTGCACTCGCCAGCCGACACGGCACCTGGCTGGTGGAGCGCGACGGCCCGTTGGCGATGATCATGCCCGCCAAGCCGGTGGTCGGTAATGTGTACCGAGTTGAAAACATTCCTGCGCGCGTGTTCGAAGAAGTGCAGGTGACCGACATTGCTACCGCGCTTGACGGTCCTGCCGGCAAGATCACCGGCGGCATGACCGGCAAGCAACTGCATATGAATGCCTCGTATTCGGACAAGATCTTTGCGCCGGGTTACGGAGAGTTTTTGACCCAGACCGATACCAGTCTCGAAGCTCTCGCTTTGGCGGTGCCGATTGACGCGCTGACGGGGGGCATGCCGAGCCAGCTCACTACCTTGGTGGCGGGCGCGGTGGCGGTGTTTGCTTCGGCGGATGTTGCGGATGCTGCGGGTTGGGCGGCGATCTCCACCACCGTGTCCGGCACATCCGGCATGAACGCCGCTTGGACGCAGTTCAAGCTTGAACAGCAGGTTCCGCCGCGCCTGAAGCCGCTGATGGACACTGCGCTGGCTGCACTGACGCAAGCCGTCGCCGGGAAAAACGCTGCGGCGGCGCGCCAAGCTGCGGTGGATGTCGAACAGCTCGGCCTGGATCTGCAACTGCGTCACCGGTTACCGACTGCGGTGGATCTTGACCGGATGGCCACCTTCACGCGGCAACTTTTGGTGGATGTCGATGCCAACGCAGTGGGCGCCGTGAAAGGTGACGTTCTCTCACTCGGTTACGTGCG
>JANOOV010000047.1:0-23848 GCA_031421535.1 Gammaproteobacteria bacterium | reverse complement strand
CGTTCGCCTTTTTGCCCCTCCGCTTCCCAGGATTCCAGACGTTTGTGCACGTTCTCGATAATTACAATGGAGCCGTCCACCATCGCGCCGATGGCCACCGCGATGCCGCTCAGGGACATGATGTTGGCGGTGATGTGCTGGGAGAACATCGGAATGAACGACAACAGAATCGCGACCGGTAATGTCAGGATCGCGATCAACGCGGAACGGAAGTGCAGCAGAAACGCAGTGATGACCAGCGACACCACGATCATTTCTTCGATCAAGGTATGCTTGAGCGTAGTGATGGCGCGCTTGATCAACTCGGATCGATCATAGGCAACCACAATTTCTACGCCGGGCGGCAGCGACGGTTTGACTTCATCCAGTCGTTGCTTGACGCGTTCGATCACGCCCAGCGCGTCTTCGCCGTGACGCATCACCACCACGCCGCCGACGGTTTCGCCTTCGCCGTCAAGTTCCGCCAGGCCCCGGCGCATCGCCGGGCCGAGCGTGACTACGGAAATGTCACGTACCAGCACCGGCACGCCGTTTTTGTCCACGCTCACCGGAATGGTTTCGATATCGCGCAGTGAACGGATATAACCGCGCCCGCGAACAAAGTGTTCGTGCCCGGCGATTTCCAGCGTTTGCCCGCCCACGTCGTTATTGGAGCGGCGCACCGCGTCCATGATGGTTTGCAGCGACACGCGATAGCCCGCAAGCTTGTTGGGGTCGATGTGGATTTGATATTCCTTCACAAAACCGCCGACGCTGGCGACTTCGGCGACGCCTTCCACCGCTTCCAGCCAGTAGCGCAGTGAATAGTCTTGCAGCGTGCGTAAATCCGCCAAGCTGTGTTGGCCGGTTTTGTCGACCAACGCGTATTGGAACACCCAGCCCACACCGGTCGCGTCCGGTCCCAAGGTGGGTGTGACACCTTCGGGCAGTTTGCTTTTTGCGGTGCTCAGATATTCGAGCACACGCGAGCGTGCCCAATACAAATCGGTGCCGTCCTCGAATACCACGTAGATGAAACTCAAGCCCATGAAACTTTGCCCGCGCACGAACTGCACCTTGGGCGCGGCCAATAACTGGCTCGTCAACGGGTAGGTAATCTGATCTTCCATCAGATCGGGGCTGCGGCCCGGCCATTCGGTGTAGATCACCACTTGCACGTCGGAAAGATCCGGCACCGCATCAAGCGGCGTGGCGAGCAGAGCGCGATAGCCAAACAACGTGCACACCGCGACGAACAGAATGGTGAGCAACGGATTGCGTGCGCACCATTCGATCACGCGTGCGATCAAGCCGGTGGACATCGCGGGCGTTACCATTGTTCGAGTCCGCCTTTGAGCTTGGTTTCCGAGGAGATCAGGAAGTTTCCGGACGTGACAATGGCATCACCTTTCTTCAGCCCGGCGAGAATTTCGACCCAGCCGTTATTACGCAAACCAACGTGCACGCGCCGGGGTTGTAAACGTCCGTCACCCAAATCCAGAAACACTACGCGATTCGCGCCGCTGTACAACACTGCGTCTTCAGGCACCACCAGGCGCTCACCCAGCGGCACCGCAAGTTGCACATCGGCGTACATGTCGGGGCGCAATACACCGTCTTTATTGTCAAGCTCCACGCGGATGCGCGCGGAGCGGGTATCGCCTTCCAGGAACGGTGCGACGTAGCTGACCACCCCATGTAACACGCGCTGTGGATCGTCCGGAAAGGTGATTTGCGCGGGCGTGCCGGGCTTGAGCAATGACAATTCGAATTGATACGCCTGCGCCTCCACCCACACGCGCGACAGGTCGGCGATGCGCAACAGCCTGTCGCCCGCGTTAAAGGCGCTGCCCGCCACAACGTTTTTTTCCATCACGATGCCGTCAGACGCTGACAGGATGGGCAGATATTTTTGTGGGTTGCCACGGATTTCCAGATCGCGAATTTGCTCCGGCGTCACATCCCACAACATCAGGCGTTGGCGTGTGGATTCCAGCAACCCGGAAGCAGCATCTCCTTGTTTGCGTGCGCGCCAGGCGTTGAGATGTTCATGTTGCGCGTTAAGCAGTGCGGGGCTGAACACAGTGAACAGCGGCTCGCCCTTGCGCACCGGCGCGCCCACGAAATTTGCGCCTAACGTGCCGATCCAACCGTTGAATTTCAGCGCTACGTCGCTTAAACGGCGCTCATCATTCGCAACGCGCCCGGCGGCGCGCACGGTGTAATTCACCACCTTGCGTTCGACCCGGCCGGTGGTTACGCCGATGAGCTGGCGGCGACGCGTGTCGAGCTGGATGATGCCGCTTTCGGCTTCTTGAGACATGCCGGTAGCACTGCGTGGCGCGGCATTGGCGGGAAGTACACCTTGGCGTCCGGTGGCCATTTCCAGCGTGAGTTCCGCATGCCCCAGTGACGGCGTGTCGACGGATAATTTCAACGGCCACTCGCCGCTCATCGGTAAATCCAGCGTGCCGCGATAAATGCCCGCCGCGTCTTCGCGCATTTCAGCGGGAGCGTACATCGCGGACATCGTGCCCATCGCCGCCATGGTTGCGCCGATTTCCACGCGCGCATGGGTAATGTTTTTCCCATTGCCGTCGCGCACTTCCAGCGTCAGGTTGTTCACGCCCACTTGCGGAGCACCGGGCTCGATATTGAAACGTAATTGATAAGCTCCGGCACTGATGTCCGTTCCCACAGCGGCGGCGGGTTGCGCTGGTGGCGATGATTTCCAATACCACGCGCCCAGAGCACTACCCGCGAGCGCCAGTACAATTACGCCGCTGAACCACAAAAATTTCCGTGCGGATAAAGCATTTCGCATGGGTACTCTTCCTCGTTGCGAGGCAACGCGTAGCGCGCGTAATGCGCTGCGGGCGTTGCCGAAAAAAGAACGGTGAAACCGCGAACGGAAGAGCTTAAGTTAAATGCGCAGACGCAAGGTAGTGAGGTAAATATCGGTGCCGATGACGCCGGGTGGAGAGGTTTCGTTGGATATGGAGATAAGGAGAGGAGATGCTGCAATATTAATGTCAACGTACGCGACCAACATCGGCATGGGCGCGTGCCCGGCCAACGTCGCGTCCTTGCTGACCGGTGCAGCCGCATCGTATAGCGCGGATGCCGGTTGATACGCCGCCTCACAACAATCGATGCCGACGGTCTTGTCATTTTGCGAAACTTCAGTCGCAGCGCCGGGACCGCAGGGCACCCCTGGCAAATTCTGCACGACGCACGCAACGGCGACCTGAACCTGCAAAAACAAATACGCCAACAGCAACAAGCCCAAGGTTGCACGGCGTAGAAAAAGAGGTTTTCGTGAAGTCATCGGTCAGAGTCTGTAGCGGCGTTAACCGCAGATAGCTTAAATCATTAGAGGCGATAGTTCGATCAAGTTCCACATGCGGAATAAAAAAGACATCCGTCACCCATTATTCCATTTGACGTTAACCAGTTAAACCCTAAATTGGCTCAGCGTCGTCCGCAGTTGGGCGGACAGCTTGGCTAAATTGATACTGGCATGTGCGGTACTGCTTGTAGCGCTGGCGGTTCGACTGCTGATTTGGCTGATGGACACGATGTTACGGTTAATTTCTGCGACCACAGCACTTTGTTCTTCTGCTGCGCTGGCGATCTGCCGGTTCTTGTCGCGCATATCGTTTACGACCTGGGTAATCACATCCAGGGCAACACTCGCCTGGGTGGCTTTGGACACACCCGCCCGCACACATTCACTGCCGTGTGCAATGGATTGCACCGCCTCTTTGGCGCCCAGTTGCAGGCGCTCGATCATGTTCTGAATTTCAACCGTCGCCTGCTGTGTCCGTCCGGCCAGCGTGCGCACTTCATCCGCCACGACTGCAAAACCGCGGCCCTGCTCACCCGCCCGCGCTGCTTCGATGGCGGCATTCAGCGCCAGCAAATTGGTTTGGTCGGCAATACTTTTGATCACCTGCAACACCGCACCGATGTTGGTGCTCTCCTGTTGCAACTTGTGTATGACGACAGCGGAGCTTTCCATTTCGGTCGTCATGCTTTGAATCACGGTAATGACTTGCGCCACGGTTTGTGTGCCACTGGCCGCCTGTTGGTTGGCATTGTCGGCGGCCAGGGCGGCTTGGGTTGCATGGCTGGCAATGGCTTGCGCCGCTAAGGACATTTGATTCATCGCCGTAGCAGTCTGCTCCGTGTCGCATTGCTGTGTTTTGACATCGCGCGATGTTTGTTCGGTGACCTTGGTAAGCTCGGTCGCCGCCGTCGCCATGTGCACGCTGGCTTGATCTGCCTCGGTGATCACGGATTGCAATACCCCGACCGTGCCATTGAGACTTGCGATGATGCGTTTGAATATTCCGCCGCGATAAGCAACGCGTGTGGTCAAGTCGCCCGTGGAAATATGCTGCAGCGCATCGCGCACCTGCCCGGCGACCCGTGAAATGCTGCCTATGATCAGAAAGCCAATCCACCCGGTCAGGGCCACAATCAAAGCGATCACGCTCCCGATCCCATAGAGCCGCACACGATGCGCCGTTTGTGCGCGGTTAAATGCGCGCTCAGATTCTGCGTCGGCTTGCCGTACCTCGCCCTGGGAGATCGCGCCGCCTGATTCCTGCGTTCGCGACACGCGAGCAAGCGTAGCTTGATGCTCCTGATAGTAGGCATGAAACGCAGCATTCGTCGCATGCGTTGCATAGAGGCTCAATGTGATCACGGCAATTTGCGCCACACAGCAAAACACCACCAGGAACACCAGGCGTTGCTGTAAATTGACATCCTTTAAATCGTGGAGTAATGCCATATCAGATCCCGCTTGCGAATGAGGGTGTGCGTGGTTCTTTAACGGGCCACTATGGAAAAAGTTGAACAGGGATTAACACCGCCGCGCGTTTGCACGCGCTGAACTGGATGAGGGTGAAGTGCGCATCTTGCGGGGAGTGTGGAACCATTGCGCGGAAGAAAACTTCAGATACGTGAACGAGAGAGCCTAATGAGCTAACGCCGAAGCATTGATTTGAAGGGATTTAGAACGACTCACCTGAGCCCCACACACAGCTCCAACAAATTCGCGACACTCGCAATCGCCTGCGGATGTTTCGCCCCACCCACCAAAATGCAGTCAATACCTGCGCTAGCTGCGCCGCCCAGATCGCGGCGCGGTGAGTCGCCGATTACAGCTGCGTCAACTTTTGAAATCCCAAGCGTATTGAGCACCAACTCGAAAGGTTTTGGCGACGGCTTCACCCAACCGTGGTCGGACGAGAATGACAGCGCGGAAAAAAGTGGCGCGATACCGGCACGTGCAAATGTGTCAAGCCACGCTGCTTTCGGCGACCAGATGTCGATCACGGCGGCCAATACGAATTTCCGTCGTAAGGTATGCAGCGCGGCGGCATAGGCGTCGGGGATGGTGCCGAGTTCGTGGAAGGCGAAGGTGTCGATGAGCTTCGCAAGTTCAGCGTGCGGCAGATCGGTTTCAATGACGCTTTGAATCGCAGTCAACAACGACGGAAATTCGTGTCGATATTTTTCATCGGGATAGCGCCGGTCTAAATATTCGTACGCGTCGCGAATAATCCGGTTGATGTCATCACGTGGCAAAATTCCGCCGATCCGGGTGTAGTGCACAGAGAAATCTTCGTCGTCGCCAAAACGGTCTTCACCGAACATGAAAGTGCTGTTCATATCCAGCAGCAGGGCTTTTTTTCCATGCAGCACTTTATGGTTCATTCTGGAACATGCCTCTAAACGATCCTCAGGCAGGTATCGAAGCACCGCCACTTCCCACCGCCTGAGAATTTGTTCCGGAATCCGCTTCAGCCTGACTACCCCGTCGCATCTTTCGCACAACGAAATCCAATGTCGTTAAACGCACGCGTCGGCTGCTCATAGTCGCGGAACGCGGTGCGATAAAAATACGGCACCGCATAGTGGCCGATGCCACCCCAGCCGCCGCCACGCACCACTTTGTGCGTCTCGCCGTACCACTGACTTTTAAAGTCTGCACCTGGATACGGCTGGTACCAGTCCTGCACCCACTCGGAAACATTCCCGGCCATGTCGTGCACGCCATAAGGTGAAACACCGTTTGCAAACGACCCCACCTGCACCACGCCGCTACCGCCACCGGCATTGGCGCGTTTTGCGTCCCACGTGTTGCCCCACGGATAATCGCGCCCGTCGCTGCCGCGCGCGGCTTTCTCCCATTCGGCTTCGGTCGGCAGGCGCTTGCCTGCCCACGCGCAGTAGTCGTGGGCGTATTGCCACACGATATTTGCGACCGGCTGGTCGGCCCACGCGGGCGGTTGCTGCGGAATTTGTTCGCTCAACAGTTTGGTGTTGCCGCGCCCGGTGCCGAGCATAAATTTTGCAAAGGCGGCGTTGTTGACTTCAAATTGATCGAGGTAATACGCCGGTAATGTCAACTTGCGTTGCGGATGTTCATCCACATACCACGGCTGGTTGTAACCGAACTCACGCGCCTTGTTTTCGGTATCGAGTGTCGTGCTGCCCATGATGAATTCACCGGCGGGAATCAGCACCATCGCGTCGGTGCGCGGCTGGGGCAGGTTGATGATCACAGGAGCAACCGGCGCAGGCGGCGGAACGGAATCACAACCCCCCATGAGGCCCAAGAGCCCCACGCATGCGATGCGCAATTTCATGTTCAGCACGGCTGGATTTTCTAGTTCGATGATGCCGGAAAGGTGTTGCATGGCGCAGCTCGCAGTTCGTGCCGCGTAGTGTAGTAACTTATCGCCGCAGCGACCGCTACTTTTTTTCAACGCATGAACAGCGTAAGGTTGGGCAACGCTTGCGGTGCAGGCCGGTAACGGCACCGGTTCCCGCACTTGATCGACACGGAGAATTTGTCATGCAGTATCGTTTGATTGCTCTCACGCTGTACGCATTCGTCGGCGTGATTGGCGCTGAAGCCTCAGCACCCGTGGGCAGCGTGCCGCTGTATGACAATTTGGGCAACCACCATCTGGAGATCAACACGGAATCCCCCGCCGCGCAGCAATACTTTGACCAGGGTTTGCGTCTGACCTACGGATTCAATCACGACGAAGCCATCGCAGCGTTCAAAAAAGCCGTCGAGATCGATGATCGATGCCCGATGTGTTACTGGGGCCAGGCCTTGGCAATGGGCCCGAATATCAATATGCCGATGGACCCCAAGCGCGAACCCGCCGCCTATGCGCTGGTGCAAAAAGCGCTGGCGCTGAGCAAGGCTGCCAGAACCCACCCCGTCGAACGCGCTTTAATCAGCGCATTGGCGCAACGTTACGCCAAAAACCCCGGCGACGACCGCGGCCTGCGCGACCACGCTTACGCGCAAGCCATGCGCGAAGCCGCCAAGCGCTTTCCCGCCAACGTCGATGTCAAAACCCTGTTCGCGGAAAGCCTGATGAATTTACAGCCGTGGGACTACTGGACCGTCGATGGCCGACCCAAAGGCTCCACCAACGAAATCGTCACGACGCTGGAAACCGCCATCAAGCTTGACGAAAATCATCCTGGCGCCTGCCACTATTACATTCACGCGGTCGAAGCCTCACGCCGACCCCAGCGTGCGCTCGCCTGCGCACAGCGGCTGCCGGATTTGATGCCCGGCGCGGGCCACCTCGTCCACATGCCCGCCCATATTTTCGTGCGCATGGGCATGTACCAGGAAGCCATCACCGCCAACGAACACGCCGCACACACCGATGAAACATATATTCAAGACCGGAACCCACAAGGCATTTATCCGGTGATGTATTACAACCACAACCTGCACTTTTTATATTTTGCCAACATGGCGGCGGGCCGCAGCGCCGCCGCCATCGCGGCGGCGCGCCAACTGGCCGCCAACCTGCCGGGCGAAGTTCTCAAAAAAACGCCCTCGGTGGAATTTTTTATTTCCGCGCCCCTGTATGCACTCGCGCGCTTTGGAAAATGGGATGAAATCCTGATCGAACCCGAACCGGCCAAGGGATTGAATTTCACCAAAGGCATGTGGCATTTCACGCGCGGGCTCGCCTACAGCGCAAAACAGGACGCCGGGAAAGCGCGCGCCGAATGGGCGACGTTGAACAAACTTGCCATCGCACAACCAGCGGACCACGTCGCGGGTTTCAACTCGTCTAAAATTTTGCTGAGCCTTGCCAGCCATGTGTTGAATGCCGAGCTTGAACAACGCGCGGGCCACTTCGACACGGCGATAAAACTGTTACAACAATCCGTAAGCATTGAAGACAACCTGACCTACAACGAACCCCCTGACTGGTATCAACCCGTCCGCCAGCGGCTCGGCGCCGCTCTGCTGGCAGCGGGTAACGCCGCCGAAGCGAAAAAAGTCTACCTTGACGACCTTACCCGCAATCCGGAAAACGGCTGGTCGCTGTATGGCTTGAAACTCAGCCTCGGAACACGGAAAAAAACCAAGGAGCTCGCCGCCGTGGAGCAGCGTTTCAAGAAAGCCTGGGAGGGTGCGGACGTCACGCTGAGCGCGTCACGATTTTAACGAGAGCGCCGAACACGGCGCTCTCGCAATTCAATGAACGACTATTTTGCGGCGCTAATTACCGCGTCTTCGACAATGAGCGGGTACAGATAACCCGAGCCGAAGTCACGGTCCAGCGTCACCTTGCCCACAATGCTGACCATATCGCCTTCTTTCGCTGTCTGCGCGCTGGTCACAATAATGTTGTTGGTGCCTTCTTTACCGGTGCCATCCTGAACGTGCAGAAAATTCTTCTTCATGATGTTGTTGTTGACCTTGACCACCTTGCCTTTGAACGCAACTTGTTTGCCATTGAGCTGCGCTTTCTCGACATTTAACGCTTCCACTGTTTTCTTCGCAGCGGCATCGGCCGCAACCGCCACACCGCCGCCCAACACCATTGCTGTCAACGCCACTGCCATTACTGTCTTTGCAAACATGGAAAATCCTCGGCTGTTATGAAATAAAGCGGCCACGTTAGCAGGCGACAACTGTCCGGGTCAAAATAAAATCACCCGCCGGATCAGTAGTGCGGCGGCGGAGGTTCTTCACCCGCAGGCGCGTTCAGCGACGGTGCCAGGATGTGCATCTGTTCCTTCAGTAGGGTCAGCGCACGCACAAGTTGCACAATCCGTTGCTCCTGCGCGGTGACCACGACATTGAGTTCGCCAAGGGTGTGATCCTGAAACGCCACTCGCATTTCCAGCTCGGTGAATCGTTCAGCAATGGCGTCAAACGTCATCGGGTTAGCCATACAAGTTTCTCACGCGGTGAAATTATTCGGCGGGGTGATATTGCCACAAGCTCACGGGCAACGTAGCGGGTATTGCCAATGCGTGCGGAAAAGTTGCGCCTGCCGTACATTGCACGGCAATTGTTAATACAACAAAAGAGCTAACTATGATTCGTTGGACGCTGCTCGACACCGTGCAAGCCCCCGGCGACGGTGAACACTTGCGTTTACTGCAACGCGACACGGAATTTTCAATCCGCGTTGGCAACCAGGAATTGATGAACAGCCGCGTGTTCGGTTCGGAACAAGCGCTGGCCGAACTTTCCTGCGCACGCATCGCGCAACGCACTGCTGCCCGGGTATTGATCGGCGGACTGGGCATGGGCTACACGCTGGCAGCCGCGTTACGCGCGCTGAATACCGACGCCGCCATCGTTGTCGCCGAGCTCGTCCCTGCCGTCGTGGTCTGGAACCGTGGGCTGATCGGCCATCTCGCCGGGCACCCGCTCAACGACGCCCGTGTGCAGGTGCGCGAACTCGACGTAGCAAAAATAATGCGCAAGGAAGCGCGTGCTTACGACGCGATCCTGCTTGATGTCGACAACGGACCCGAGGGTTTGACCCGCACCG
Source organism: Gammaproteobacteria bacterium (assembly GCA_031421535.1). Taxonomy (GTDB): domain Bacteria; phylum Pseudomonadota; class Gammaproteobacteria; order SG8-11; family SG8-11; genus UBA6921. The sequence goes on along the minus strand of JANOOV010000047.1, from coordinate 14,021 downwards.
CAAACGACTGGTTATACCAATTGAACGGCTTGAACGCCGCCTACGCCGCGCTGCGCCCCGGCGGCATATTGGCGGTGTGGTCAGCGGGATACGATCCGGCGTTTACGCAACGGCTGGTCAAAGTGGGCTTCGACGCCGAAGAAAAACGCGTACGCGCACGCGGCGCGAACGGCGGCGCCCGCCATATGATCTGGCTGGCAACGCGCACGGACTGATGCAGCCCGTGGCGAGCAGTGACCGGAACAGGCTCTTAAACCTAGAAACGGCAGTTGACCGCTGCAAGGCTTGAGCAAGTGTGTACAGGTATTGATATTTTTTGCACCTACATGCCTCACCCAGAAGGTGAGGCCCGCTACGGCATGTGCAGCACGCCCCGTTGGGCGCATGGCTTCGTTGCAACTCGTCCCAGAGCCGCGCAAAGCCAGCGCGGATGGGAATCATCGGAATAGCTCGCTATTCCTCGCTCGTTGCGTCTTGCCCTGCACCCAACGTGTCGCACTGCACACGCCGTTCAACTGCCGTTTCTAGGTTAAACATAGCGCCGTCATCCTCTGTGGAAAAATGCGGCTTAACGTCATGCCACACCTCCGAACAAAATCAGATTTCGTGGCGGCCGCTAAAGGCATGCGACAGGGTCGAGCTGTCGACATATTCGAGCTCGCCGCCCAGCGGCACACCGTGGGCGATGCGTGTGACTTTGATATTGCGCTTGCGCACCAGCTCGCTGATGAAGTGCGCGGTGGTTTCGCCTTCCACCGTGGGGTTGGTGGCCAGAATGACTTCTTGAATCAGCGGCTGCGCATCAAGGCGTACCTCCAACTGATCGAGGCCGATTTCCGCAGGGCCAATGCCATCGAGCGGCGAGAGTCGGCCCATCAATACGAAATACAGGCCGCGATACGCAGTCGAGCGTTCAATCGCCTGTGCATCCACCGGAGTTTCGACCACGCACAGCAATTGGCGATTGCGCTGCGGGTTGGCGCACAACGTACAGACTGGTGCTTCGCTCAAGGTGCGGCACTGTTGACAACGTCCGACGCCATCAATGGCTGCGATTAACGACTGCGCTAATTTGCGTGCGCCGTCGCGGTCGCGTTCCAGCAAATGAAACGCGATGCGGCGCGCCGACTTTGGGCCAACGCCGGGCAAACAACGCAGCGCGTCGATGACGGTTTCGATCAGGTTGCTGGCATTCATCAGAACGAAAACGGCAGTTTCATTCCACCGGGCAGGCCCGCGCCGCCGGTGACGGTTTGATATTTTTCCTGCGTGACTTTTTCCACCTGACGTACTGCGTCGTTGACAGCGGCAGCGATCAGGTCTTCAAGCATTTCCTTGTCGTCTTTGAGCAGGGCCGGGTCGATGGTGACGCGTTTGATGTCGTGTTTGCCGGTCATCACCACGCTGACCATGTTACCGCCCGCCTGGCCGGTGACTTCGATCGTGAGTAATTCCGCCTGCACCTTTTGCAGATTCGATTGCATCTGCTGCGCCTGCTTCATCAAATTACCTAAGCCGCCTTTCATCATAAAAACCTCGTTGCTGTGGACGCGAGATGTTGGATTATAACGGAGTTAGTCCAAGGGACGCACGGAGTCGGTGTCGATCTTCGCGTTGAACGTATCCAGCAAGCTTTGCACGCGTGCGTCTTTGGCGACGGACTGTTGCGCCGCCGTCTGGCGTTCCTGGCGCTTCCGTTCCTGTGACTGTGCGGGGGATTCGGTTTGTGGTTCACGTCCGATGTCGATGTGCACGCGCACCGGCTGCTTTAAATAAGTCTGCAGCGCCTGTTGCAAACGCTCGCGCGTGTTGTCGGTGAGCAGCTTGCTGTGCGTCATCTGTAATTCTAGTTTCAGCTCATCGGCGGAGCGCTCTTTGAGGATGCAATTGGCGGCCAGTTGCTTGGTCAAGCCGGTAATGTCGAGCTCCTGCACCATATGATTCCAGTCGGGCTGGGTCGCAGGGGTGCTAGGTGGTGTTGGGTCAGGCAGCGGCGCGGTGTTCGTCTGGGCAGCGGGAGCGGGCGTGACGCGGGGGGTGGGTGTCGGCGCGCCGGTGGTACGCGCTGCCGGTGCGCGCGCGGCTTCATCCTGGGGTTGAAACGCCAGCATGCGCAGCAGTGTCATCTCAAAGCCGCTCTGTGGGTCGGGCGCCAGGTGCAGGTCACGGCGCCCGATCACGCCGATCTGGTAAAACAACTGCACGTCTTCGGCGCTGAAGGTTTGCGCGTACTGCATGATTTGCGCGCGGTCGCCGCGTGTGTCGTCGAGGGCGTCCGGCACCTGTTGCGCCAGCGCGATGTGATGCAGCGTGGAATTGATTTCATTGAGCACGCCTGCGGCATCGGGGGCGTGTTCCTGCATGGCGCGCACGCGCGTGAACAACAACCCGGCATCGCGCAACGCCAAGGCGTCGAGCAAGGTAAAAACCTCGGCATGATCAATGCTGCCCAGCATCGCGCGCACATCCACAACGCCCAATTTGCCGCCGCAATAGGCGATGGCCTGGTCGAGCAGACTGAGTGCATCACGCATACTGCCATCAGCCGAACGCGCGATGAAATGCACGGCCTGGGGCTCAAACGGAATCGCCTCGCGCAGCAACAATGCGTCGAGATAGGTTTGAATCGAGGCTTGCGGCAAACGCTTCAGACTGAACTGCAAACAGCGCGACAGGATGGTGACCGGCAAACGCTGCGGGTCAGTTGTCGCCAGTAAAAATTTCACATGTGGCGGCGGTTCTTCCAGGGTTTTAAGCAGCGCGTTAAAGCTGTGCGTCGTCAGCTTGTGGACTTCGTCGATGAGGTAAACCTTGTAGCGGCCACGCGATGGCGCGTACTGCACGTTTTCCAGCAATTCGCGGGTATCTTCAACCTTGGTGCGCGAGGCGGCATCGACTTCGATCAAGTCGACAAAGCGGCCTTCGTCGATCTCGCGACACGCGCTGCACGTGCCGCACGGTTTGGAGGTGACGCCGGTTTCGCAATTCAGCGATTTGGCCAGGATGCGCGCGATGGTGGTTTTGCCCACGCCGCGCGTACCGGTGAACAAAAACGCATGGTGCAGACGATTATTGTCGAGCGCATTGATGAGCGCACGCAGCACGTGCTCCTGCCCCACGAGTTCTGCGAAATTGCGCGGCCGCCACTTGCGTGCCAGGACTTGATAGCTCATCGTGGATACACGCTCTCAAACACGAATTGGCGGTGACCTGCCCCAGCCACACCCCGGCGCCCGGGTCCACCGTTACCGCTGCTCCCTTCCGGGTCTGACGGGGTTCACGGCAACCCGTCGCGAGGGGACCAAGACAAGCCACCATAAAACGGGACTGAAATTCTTTGAAACCGCTAATAAAAATTGGCGGAGAGGGAGGGGTTCGAACCCTCGATACGTTTCCGTATACACACTTTCCAGGCGTGCGCCTTCAACCGCTCGGCCACCTCTCCAAAATATCCAGCACAAACACATTTTTAGGCATGTGCCGCTTTCAAGGACCGGGAAGCTTAAACCAGAACATACGGTGGTGCAATTTACGGATCATCGGCGCGTGGCCACGGTGCAAGTTGGCAAATCACGAAACAATAACGGCGACTGCCTTTACTTGCCACCATGCTTCTGGATAGGATGTTCCCATGTTGGGAACAAATGATCCTTCATCGCGCCTGGTTGAGCACCTCAGCTCCACCAGTACGCCCTACATCGACCCCTTGGCGCGCGTGCCGTGGGAGCGCATGGAACGGCGCGCGTTCTGGCTGCCGGAGACGGCGGTTTCGCTGTTTGGCTGGGCGGAATTCATGTCGTTGCCGGAAGATCAGCGCCGCATGTTGTCACGCCACGAATTCATGCATCTGCTGGTGACGGTACAACGCTTTGAAACAATATTTATCGAACGCGCCAGTCGCGTGATGCAGCGACCGGGCGAATCTCTCAGCCACGCCAGCTATCGGCTGCACATGGCGCGCGAGCACACCGGGCACGGACTCATGATGCTGGAATTACTGCGGCGTTCGGGCCTGCAACGTTCGCGTGGTGTCGTGGCCACGCAACTGAGCCGATTTATCGCGCGCCACAGCTCCCTTGATTCCGCAGCGTTCTGGACGGTGATGTATGCGGGCGAGGAAATCGTTAATCGCGTGTTTCGCGGCTTGCGTAAAAATCACGCGGGGTTGTGCCCCGTCATCGACGAAATGGTGCGCACCCATCTGGTCGATACGGCGCGCCACTTGTCGCACGCACATGACAATTTGGAAAACGCACTCAACGCCATGCCACGCTGGCGCATGCGCCTGATGCGCTTCGTGGTGCGGCGGGTATTTCGTGAGCAGGTTAATTCCCTGTTTTATCCGCCGCCCAGCGTGTACGAATCGGCGGGGCTGTATCCGGGCGAGTACTGGGCCAGGATCGCCCGCGAAAATCCGCACCGCACACGCTTCGTGCAACAAAATGTCAGCACCACGTTACGCCCCTTCAAAAAGCGCGGTTTGCACGTCGGTTAATTCCCTCCCGGTAAAACTATTTTCCCGATGATTGCTTGAGTTGCGATAGCGACCCGGCGCTTCACCCGTCAGGTCGCCGCTGCGCTGCAACTTGTCCTACAAGTATTTTCTGGTTGGGTGCTCAAGCGCGTCGCCACGCGTACCGATAGTAGTTGCGTCCATCATCTCCCTGCTGCGCACACAACTATGAAACTTCTCATCGGCTTCGGTGTGGTCATTGCCTCCATCATTATTGGCTATCTGGCGTCGCACGGTCAGTTGATGGCCATCTATCAGCCCTACGAATTGCTGATTATCGGCGGCTCCGCAGTGGGTGCATTCGTGGTGGCCAATCCAGGCACGGTCATTAAAAAAACCCTGTCCAGTCTGCCGTTGTTTCTCAAGGGGCCAAAGTACAACAAGTCGTCTTATATGGACGTGCTGGCCTTGTTGTTCGACCTGTTTGCCAAGGCGCGCAAGGAGGGCATCATGGCGCTGGAAAAAGACATCGACGATGTCACGCAAAGCCCCGTCTTTCAGGCCTATCCGAAACTGTTGCACGATCACCACGTCACCGATTTCATCGTGGACTATTTGCGCCTGATGGTCAGCGGCAGCATGAATCCGATTGAGCTCGAAGCACTCATGGACGTGGAGCTTGAGACCCATCATCAGGAAGGCGAGCGTGTCGCCAGTGCGCTCACCAACATGGCCGACGGATTGCCCGCCTTCGGCATCGTCGCGGCGGTGCTGGGCGTGGTGATTACCATGAGCTCATTGGGCGGGCCGGTGACGGAAATCGGCGCCCACGTCGCGGCCGCGTTGGTAGGTACGTTTTTGGGCATCCTGCTGGCCTACGGGTTTGTCGCGCCAATGGGCATCTACCTCAAGCATCTGGTGGACGAGGAAGCCAAGTTTTTTCAGTGCATCAAAGTTTGTTTTGTCGCCACGTTGAATGGTTACAGCCCGCAGATCGCCGTCGAGTTCGGGCGCAAGGTGTTGTTCTCCGCTGAGCGCCCCGGCTTTCTGGAGCTGGAAGATCACGTGAAGAAGCGCAAGGCATAAGCGCCGCGACGAACTGACAAGGCCCGCCGGTGGAACAGCGTCCGATCATTATCAAGCGCATCAAAAAAGCCGCCCACGCACATCACGGCGGCTCGTGGAAAGTGGCGTACGCGGATTTTGTCACCGCCATGATGGCGTTTTTTCTGCTCATGTGGCTGATGGGCTTTACCACCGAAGGCGAACGCAAGGCGATCGCGGATTACTTTCAGAGCCCCAGCGCGATTCAGGGCAAGGGCGGGTCGAGCACCAGTCTCATCGACCTGAGCAAAGGCATGGATTCGCCGCGCACCAGCCAGAAAAAGCCTAATCAGGAAACCACGGCGGTAAGCAGGGAGGATGTTCCCACGGAAAGCTCTGCCGCTGCGGCGGGTTCCCCGGATGCCAAAATGCTCGCAAAGGAAAATGACAAGAAGCGGCTCGAATCATTGCTGGAAGAATTAAAAAAAGCCATCGACGCGAGTCAGGCGCTGAAGCCGTTCAAAGATCAGTTATTCCTCGACATTACCCCCGACGGGTTGCGCCTGCAGATCGTCGATAAAGAAAACCGCCCGATGTTCGACATCGGCAGCGCCAATTTGCAATCGTATATGCGGGGTATATTGCATGAAGTCAGCAAGGTCATCGCCGCCGTGCCCAATCACATCAGCATTGCCGGGCACACCGATGCGCTGGCCTATGCAAATGCTGCGGATTACAGCAATTGGGAATTATCCTCCGATCGGGCCAACGCGTGTCGCCGTGAATTAGTGCGCGCTGGCGTAGGCGATGAAAAAATTGCCCGCGTGGTGGGTTTGGCCTCGACGACGCTGTTCGACAAAGCCAATCCGCTCAGCCCGATCAATCGACGCATCAGCATTGTGGTAATGAACAACGAAACCAAGGATGCGATGACGCGTAAAGAAGAAACCGAAAAACCGGTTGTCAGTGGTGAGCCGGTGATCGCAGAAACCATTCAGTCTGCGCCGGTGGCGGAGGCGGTGAACATGGTCGCGCCTACGTCGCTGCCACGCGTGCTGGAACCGGTACCGACCGCGCCGGTAGAGAAACCGGTTCAGCCGTCACCGCCGCCGGTAAAAATGGTTGAGCCAACACCCGCACCCGCCAAGAAAGTTGCGCCGACCATCCCGCCGGTGTCGGTAAAAGCTGCTGCGCCATCGGCAAAATCGAATACCAAACCGGACGCGGCACCAGCGCTCAAGCGGCCCACGACTCCGTCGGCCGTACAACTACCCGGGTTGCCGATCAATAAACCGGCGACCGGGATGATTGCACCGACCATAGCTTTACCGCCGAAGGCAGCACCTGCCGAGCAAAACAAAATCAATCCCTGACAGCGGTTTTGGTTCGCGCCGGAACTCGCTACAATGCGACCCTATGTCCGGCAACTCCATAGGTAAACTTTTCACGGTGACCAGCTTCGGCGAGAGTCACGGCCCCGCATTGGGTTGCATTGTCGATGGCTGCCCGCCGGGCATGGAATTATCGGCAGCCGATTTGCAGCGCGACCTCGACCGGCGCAAGCCGGGCCAGTCCAAGTTCACCACCCAGCGCCGCGAAGACGATCAGGTGCAGATTCTTTCCGGCGTGTTTGAAGGCAAGACCACCGGCACGCCGATCGGCTTGTTGATTCACAACCAGGACCAGCGCTCCAAAGATTATTCCAAAATCATGGACCGCTTCCGCCCCGGTCACGCCGATTACACCTACCAGCAAAAATTCGGCGTGCGCGACTATCGTGGCGGCGGACGTTCGTCGGCGCGCGAGACCGCCATGCGCGTGGCAGCGGGCGCCATCGCCAAGAAATATTTATTCGAGCGCTACGGCGTGGTGATACGCGGCTATCTGGCGCAGATTGGCCCGATCAAGGCTGAGGCGTTCGATTGGGATGAAGTGGAACGCAATCCGTTTTTCTGCCCCGATGCATCGAAAGTGGCCGAGCTTGAGATTTATATCAATGCACTGCGCAAAGCCGGTGACTCCATCGGCGCGCGCATCAACGTGGTCGCGACCGGCGTGCCGCCCGGCTGGGGCGAGCCGGTGTTTGATCGGCTGGATGCCGACATCGCCTACGCCATGATGGCCATCAACGCGGTGAAAGGCGTGGAGGTCGGCGCGGGGTTTGCGAGCATCGAACAAAAAGGTTCCCTGCACCGCGACGAAATGACGCCGCAAGGTTTTCTGAGCAACAATTCCGGCGGCGTACTCGGGGGTATTTCCTCCGGGCAAGACATTAATGTGAGCATCGCGCTCAAGCCGACCTCCAGCATTCTCATACCGGGAAAGACCATCGACGTGCACGGCAACCCGGTTGAAGTAGTCACGACCGGTCGCCACGACCCGTGTGTGGGTATTCGCGCCACACCCATCGCCGAAGCGATGCTGGCGCTGGTGTTGATGGACCACGCGCTACGCCATCGTGCGCAGAACGCGGATGTGAAGTCGGCAACGCCGATCATTCCAGCGAGCGTTTGACCAAGACCTATGCGTGTGCTTGAAACAATCAAGATTCAGAATTTTAAGTCCATCCGGGATCAGGAATTGGCTCTGGGTCCGCTCAATGTATTCATCGGCGGAAATGGGGTGGGCAAGTCGAACTTGATCCAGGTGTTTCGTTTTTTGCGTGAAATCGAACAACAAAACCTTGCGAACTACTCACTCGAACGCGGAGCGGACAACCTTTTGTACTTTGGACGAAAGGTTTCGCAGTTCATGGAATTTTACTTGGGATTCAGTGAAGGGGATTTGGGGAACGCATATCAAATTCGTTTAGTGCCAACGGATGAAGGAACATTGGTCGTAAATCAGGAAGTTGTTTACTTTCACGACCGAAAAAAATATCCGCAAGCCTACAATCAAGTCATTGGAGGTGAGTCCATCGGCGGTGGAAGTAGAGAAGCGGCTGTGGGTATCAGTGACAATCAAGTTGCCAAATACGTGAAGAGTGATTTGGAAATCTATCAGATGTACCACTTCCATGATACTAGCGACACGGCTCCGGTTAAGTCTGCAAGACCCATCGACGATAATCGCGTTCTGCGTCCAGACGCATCGAATCTCGCCGCCTTTCTCTATTTGTTGCAACAAACAAAGCCAGACCATTTCCGCAACATTGAAGACGCTCTGCGTCAAATCGCCCCGTTTTTTGATCGCTTTAACCTGGAACCTTCGCGCTTGTCGCCCGACAAGATACGCCTCGAATGGAAGGAAAAAGGCAGTGATGCGTACTTTAACGCAGCGTCTTTGTCCGACGGCACACTGCGTTTCATGTGTCTGGCCGCACTGCTGTTGCAGCCCAATCTACCCGCGCTGATTCTTTTGGACGAACCCGAACTCGGGTTGCATCCGGCGGCAGTTGCCTTGTTGGCCGATCTGTTGTCGTCGGCAGCGACGCGCACCCAGGTGCTCGTGGCGACGCAGTCGGTAACGCTGGTCAATCAGTTTGAGCCCGAGCAAATATGGACCGTTGATCGGGCGGACGGCCAGAGCGTATTCCGGCATCTTGCCAAACAAGACCTGGATGCATGGCTAACGGACTATGACGGCGGCGATGGCTACGGTCTGGGTGAGCTTTGGGAAAAGAACATTCTCGGGGCCAGGCCCTGATGAAGCGCGCATTGATCCTGGTGGAGGGTCAGACGGAAGAGCGGTTCGTCAAGGATGTGTTGAGCGAGCATTTTCGAGTCTTGGGCTTATCTCTCTCCCCAACGCTATTGACGACCAAGCGGACCAAAACCGGAGACAAATTCAGCGGCGGCGTCACCAGCTTCGGCAAATTTAAAAACGACGCACGCCGCATGTTGGGTGAGGCGGGAAGTGCGCTGGTAACGACGATGCTGGACTATTATCGCCTGCCCGCCGATTTTCCGGGGATGGATTCCCGGCCGCGCGGAAAGGCGCTGGACCGCGCGCTACACGTTGAGCATGCGATCCACCAGCACTTCGGTAGCCTGCAACATTTTCTGCCGTATTTATCGCTGCACGAGTTCGAGGCGTTGCTATTTTCGTCACCGGACGAGCTGCCGCGGGCACTGACGCGGCCCGACATCACCGATAAATTTTCGAACCTACGTGCGGGATTCGCAACGCCCGAAGAGATGAATGAGCGTCCGGGACATGCGCCGTCGGAGCGCATCAAGACGATGTTCCCTGGATACCGTAAGACCTTGCATGGCCCGACAGTCAGCAAACGCATCGGGATCGAACGCTTGCGCGCGGAGTGCCCGCATTTTCACAACTGGGTATCCATGTTGGAACAATTCGCACGCACACCTTGATGCGTACTATTTCCCCCGTTTGTTCACGATTGCTCAAACACTTCCGGCGACGGATAGGTACCGAAGAAAATCAAGAAAATGGCGTTTGATGTCTCGGAGTACATCGCGTGGTTCAGATCGGTTTAAACAAGACGTATGTCCAGCTTTCGAGTTTCTATCTATGCTACTTCGCCACGCTCGGCGCCTTCCTGCCGTACTGGGGTTTGTATCTTCATTCACTGAGTTTTTCGCCGCTTGAGATTGGCGAGTTGATGGCCACCGTCGCCTTTGCCAAAGTCATCGCGCCCAACGTGTGGGGATGGATCGCCGACCACACCGGCAAACGCATGATAATCGTGCGTGTCGGCTGTGCGTGCGCGGTGTTGGCATTTATCGGTGTGTTCTTCGCACACAGTTACTGGTGGCTGTTGCTGGTGATGCTGTTGTACGGATTTTTCTGGAATGCCGCGCTACCGCAGTTTGAAGCGACCACGTTGACGTACCTGGGTAACTCAACCCATCGCTACAGCAGTATCCGGTTGTGGGGGTCCATCGGCTTCATCGCGTCGGTGGCGGCGCTCGGGCCAGTGTTGCAACACTATGGCGCGAGCGTGTTGCCAATGGTCGTTATTGCATTGGTCGGCAGCATCTTCATTGCGAGCTTGTGGGTGCCGGAAAACGCGACGGGTCATTTGCATGTTGCGTATCAACCGTTGCGCACGTTGTTGCAGCGGCGTGAAGTGCTGGCACTGCTGGTGGTGTGCTTTTTGATGCAGGCCAGCCATGGGCCGTATTACACCTTCTACACGCTTTATCTCGAAGAACATGCCTATTCGCGCACCTTGATCGGGCAACTGTGGGCCTTGGGGGTGATCGCCGAAGTCGGCCTGTTTGTGGTGATGCACCGTCTCATCGGGCGTTTTGGTTTGCGTGCGTTGTTACTGCTCAGCGCCGCGCTCACCACCATGCGCTGGATTATCATCGGCGTGTATGTTGACAATTTAGCTATCATTCTCTTCGCGCAAATATTGCACGCCGCCAGCTTCGCCATTTATCACGCCGTTGCGATTGATCTCATCCATCGTTACTTCACCGGCAAGCATCAAGGCAAAGGGCAGGCGCTTTACAGCAGTCTGAGTTTCGGTCTTGGCGGGGCGGTCGGCAGCCTGTATGCGGGCTATCTGTGGGACGGACTGGGTGGCGCGGCGACGTTCGTCGGCGCGGGAGCGTTCAGCGCATTGGCGTTCATCATCGCGTGGCGCTATGTTCCACGTCCCGTATAATCGCCGGATGCCGTGTGAACAACCGATTTGCATCTCTTACCCACGCACCGCTGTAACACCGAACCCCCAACAGGTCATGGGCACGGTGAGTTTTGGCGCGCACGCCACGCCAGAGCTGGATGCACCATCACTGCACGTGCCGCTTCCATTGGCAGGCGATGATACACAGATAGAACTGTGGAGCAGCGCGTTGCCGGTCGAGTCCGCGACCGCGCACGATCTGCACTACGCACATAATGGCGTGGCGTTATGGGGCGCGGTCACGCGCGTGGTGCGCGACGCAGCACGCTTTGAGAGCGACGTCGAAGCGCTGTACAACGACCTGCTCACGCAGGTGCGCGCAGCCGGTTACCCGCATCTGTTGCGCATGTGGAATTATTTTCCGGACCTTCACACCGAACTTGCGGGCCTGGATCGTTATCAGCGTTTTTGTGTGGGGCGCCAACGCGCGTTCGACACGCATCAAATGCAGAACGAACGGGAATTTCCGGCGGCTACCGTGATCGGCACACACGCAGGCGACATCACGGTGTATTTTCTGGCGGCGCGCACGCCGGGCGAGCCCTGCGAAAATCCGCGCCAGATTTCCGCATACCGTTATCCGCAGCAATATGGTCCGGCGAGCCCGGCATTTTCACGCAGCATGTTGAAGCGCTGGAACGGTGTAGCACATCTTTACATTTCCGGCACCGCCAGCATCGTCGGCCATGAATCACGTCACCAACTGCTGAACCAACAGCTCGATGAAATTTTGCGCAACCTGCACGCACTGGTTGCACAGGCAAAAACCGGCAGCGGTATTGATTTCAGCTTGGGAAGCGATGCGCAACTGAAAGTCTACGTGCGTGATATTAACGACGTGCCCGCGTTGCGCTCACAGTTGCAGGCCGCACTGCCGACGACGCTCGCACTGTTTTTGATCGGTGATATCTGTCGCCGCGATCTGCGCGTTGAAATTGAAGCCGTCGTATGGAGCAACTCCGGTGCATAGCGCGGCACGCCGGTTCTGCGCAGCAGCCGTAGCATTGTGTTCGATGGCCGCACACGCCGAGCTTGCGTTGTGGGAACTGGGCGCGGGCCTGAGCGGCATAAGCCTGCCGGAGTATCGCGGCTCGGATGAGCAAAAAAACTATCTGCTGCCGATCCCGTACCTGGTATATCGCGGCGAACGTCTGGCGATGGACCGGCGCGGGATGCGCGGCTTGTTGTTCGCGAGCGAATCGATCGCACTGAACATCGACGGCGATTTCGGCGTACCGGTCGACAGCGGGCAAAACGGTGCTCGCACCGGCATGCCCGATCTGGATTTCATGTTGCATCTGGGGCCGTCGCTGGAATTCACCTTGCACGAAGCGCGCGACCACGGCGATGTGCTGAAAATAAAATTTCCCGCGCAAGCCGTTATCAGCATGAATTTGTCCGCACCCGGCACGCATGGCTGGTTTTTTTATCCGCACGTGAACTACATCATCCGCAGCCGCTGGACGCTGGGTATTGCGTTCGGGCCGACCTTCGCCACACGCGACTACCACCAGTATTACTATGGTGTGCCCGCGTCCAACGCCACGGCAACCCGGCCGGAGTATTCCGCCGGGGCGGGTTACAGCGGCGTGCGCATGTCGCTGTCGCTGAGTCGGCGCGTCGGCCAGGTGTGGCTCGGGATGTTTGCGCGTTACGAAAATCTTGCCAACGCCGTGTATGCGGACAGCGCACTGGTGCGCAGTGATTATTCACTGGTCACAGGCATTGGTGCGGCGTGGGTTTTTTTGCGCTCCAGCCGTCCGGCAGTGGATACGCCATTGTCGGAACCGGACACGATGTAGTCCGTTACTCTTGATAGAACTTAAATGCTGCATGACATTGTATGGCGCGGTGATCAGCGCCCCTTCCCCCTTGCAGGGGGAAGGGATGTTTCGTTTTCACGGTCATTGGCCCGGAAATAAGTTCCACATAGCGAGGCTACACTAGCCATGCCCGAGCTGCCCGAAGTTGAAACCACTGCGCGCGGCATCCGCCCGCATGTGGTCGGTAAAAAAATCACCGCCGTGATCGTGCGTGATGCCCGCTTGCGCTGGCCGGTGCCTAAAGATTTGCCGCACCATCTGATCGGTACCCGCATCGAAGCGGTCGAGCGGCGTGCGAAGTATTTGCTGCTGCGCACGCCCAGCGGCACGCTGCTGATTCACCTGGGCATGTCCGGCAACCTGCGCATCCTGCCAGCAACGACTCCGGCGCAAACCCACGACCATATCGATATTGTGTTCGCCGATCACACCTGCTTGCGCCTGCATGACCCGCGTCGCTTCGGCGCGATGCTCTGGTGCGATGGCGATCCGCGCACGCACAAGCTGCTGCGCTCCCTCGGGCCTGAGCCACTGGATGCCGTGTTCGACGCGGAGCATTTATTTCGCGCCACCCGCAAACGCAAAGTGGCTATCAAACAATTTGTCATGAACCAGAACATTGTCGTCGGCGTGGGCAACATCTACGCGAGTGAAGCGCTGTTTCTCGCCGCGATCAACCCACGCCGCGCCGCAGGCAAAGTGACGCACGATCAGTGCACGCGTCTGGTTGCAGAAATTAAAAACGTCTTGACCTACGCGATAACCCAAGGCGGAACCACATTACGCGACTACGTGGGCAGCCATGGCGACAGCGGCTACTTCCAACTCAAACTGAATGTGTACGGCAAGGCAGGCGAACCGTGCCCGCGCTGCGGGTTGCCGATCAAACCGATCCGACAGGGTCAGCGCTCGACTTTTTATTGCGGGCGATGCCAGAAATAACTACGGACGTTCCTCTCAGTCTTCCGGCGGCGGCGGCGCGAGCACTTCGCGTGCACCGCTGGACTCGACACTGCTGACCACGCCGGCGCGTTCCATTTCTTCGACCAGGCGAGCGGCGCGGTTGTAGCCGACTTTGAAACGACGTTGCACCGATGAGATC
>JANOOV010000046.1:0-1929 GCA_031421535.1 Gammaproteobacteria bacterium | reverse complement strand
CGCATTGCCCGCCTGACCCGCACCACCCCGCAATCGTGGCTGCGGATGCAGGAAGCGGTAGACCTGTGGCAGGTGAATCAAGACCCGCAACGGCTGGCGAATATCAAGCCGCTGGCGGTGGCGGCGTAACGCGTTTGCCGCGCCTAGCCCGACGGGGCGAAAACGGGGACACCCTTACCCGGCTGGCGCGGCACCCAATCAAGGGCGGCGCGAAAGGGCGCGATGAATATGGCAAAGGCCTGCTACTGGGGTGATCTGTCCTCACAGGATTTAATCCAGCTTCTCGACTTGGTATCCGAGGAAAGGCTAAACGAGGTCTTTTATCCTGTATCAGAGACAAAGCCCGGAATGGGCCTATTCGGTGGCTGGAAGAATCATGGTTCCCATCCGCTACATCCCGACTATATCCAACCAGTCACTACCTGGGTTAACGAAGGCCCCGGACTTCTTGGATTGACGGTGATTGATGATGTGGCCGAACGGGAAAGGCAGGCTGAACGCGATAAACAAACCCAACGCGAAAGACACGCTGAACGCGAGTTACAGGCCGAGCGTGTAGGCAAGCATTGGCAAGCGGTCAGGTCGAAAAAAGCTTTTCAGCTACTGGAATCCGGTGAGAATTTTAAGAAGGCCCATGCTGTCTTTGGGCAGAAGCGGAGCGCTGCAGTAGATGGCGACCTATACGCGCATCCGTTTGCTGAATTTCGTTTTGTTGATTCGGTTTCTTCAACTGCCGGATGGTTCCTTCTAACCGACGGCAAGGGTTTCAAGTGGCCGATCCCTGACAAGAAGGCGATAGGCAAGGCGCGCGGCCATGCGTGGGCGATGCTGGATACCTTTGACAAGGATGGCGTCAAACTGCCTGACTATCAGAAACAATTTAACCTCAAAGCCTTGCTTTCAGAATTGGCCGATCAACTCGACGTGCAATACAAATCAGGGCGCGCTGCATGGGGTGGAGAAAATCGGCCCTATCGGGTTTTCATTCAAACCTTGGCTAATGGTTTGCGTCGGCATTTTGGTGAGGAGTCCCCTGAAATCGTGCTATCGCTGGCTGCGATGGTTGGCTGCCCATTTACAGAGAAGACAATCAACAACCAATTGAATGATTCAAGGGAAAAACATCGCCAAGCCTTAGCGAAAGCCTTATTAAACCCAGGAAATAATTCATCCAAATTCGGCTGATTTCTTACTTATAAGCGAATCAACACCAGAACGATGATGCACCTATCGGCCAGCAGGCCCTAAATGGAGCATCACAAATGAAACAACTTCCAGAAACCGGCTTTATTCGATTGTCGCAAATTATCGGCGACCCCACAGCGGAACCGCCGATCCCCGCGATCATCCCTGTCAAAAAATCCTGCTGGTGGGATGGTGTCAAATCCGGGCGTTTTCCCAAGCCGGTAAAACTCGGGCCGCGTGTGACGGCGT
The DNA here is from genome assembly GCA_031421535.1 of Gammaproteobacteria bacterium. Classification (GTDB taxonomy): domain Bacteria; phylum Pseudomonadota; class Gammaproteobacteria; order SG8-11; family SG8-11; genus UBA6921. Next base: position 495 of record JANOOV010000046.1, on the reverse strand, counting down.
GGCCTGTCGAGTCCATTCGCGCCCTTGTCGAATCTTTGAAATAGGGGCGGCGATGAACACAAACAAAAAAGCCACACCGAGCAAGGCCCGAGCGGCTTCAAGACTACATAACACCCTGAATTCTATTAGTACAAACGCTTGGAGGTTGGCGTATTCGCTTGAAGAGGCCCGCCAGCTTCATGCAGCCAGCGGGCATTTCTGGAAGGAGGCTGGGGCGTGCATCGCTTTGGCATTTCTGCGGCTTGGGAGGCTGGTATGAGCGACCGCATCCGAGAGGCGCTTCAATTCATCCCCGCCACTGACCGTGATACCTGGCTGAAGATGGGCATGGCGATCAAGTCCGAAGCAGGTGATGCGTGACCTTGCCCCTGTTTGCCGGACTCCATAGGCCACCCATTATGCGGACTTTTTCACTTGCCGCTGAGCCGCGTACCAGCGTTGCTCGAACGTCATGGGGCTGACGTAGCCCAACGTCGAGTGCAATCTCTTGTGGTT